>JASHTH010000562.1 GCA_030040655.1 Acidobacteriaceae bacterium
AACTGGAACGTGGACATGTACCGCTCGCTGCAGTTGACGGATGCGGCGCTGGCCAAGGTGCAGCAAACACTGCCGCCGACCGTGAAGATCGCCACCAACCGGCTCACCTTTGCCACTTTTCCGATTCTTGGCTACAGCCTCACCTCCGACGCCGTTCCGCAGACGCAACTGTGGGAGCTTGCCACCTACGATCTCGCACCGCCGCTCAACCGCGTGCCGGGCGTGCGCACCGTGGTGGTGCAGGGCGGCCAGGAGCCCGAGTTTCACGTCGTCCCCGATACGGCGCTTCTTCAGGCTGCCGGAGTCACTATCGCCGACCTGGTCAACACCATCCAGGCCTCGAATATCGTCGACTCGCCCGGCCTCTACGAGGCGAATCATCAGCTCATCCTCGGGCTGGTGGGCGCTCAGGTGCACGACGCCGACCAGCTTCGCCAGCTCGTCGTGAAAGTTACGCCAATGGGCGCGCCGGTCCGCGTCGCCGATGTGGCGCGCGTCGAGCCGGCGATCCTGCCGGTCTACACCATCGTTACGGCCGACGGCAAGCCGGCCGTGCTCATCAACATTGCGCGCCAGCCCTCGAGCAACACGGTGGCCGTGGCCAACGCGGTGGCTGCCGAGATGGCTCAGCTCAAGCCGAAACTTCCCGCAGGTGTGCGCGTTGAGCCGTTCTACGATCAGTCGCAGTTGGTGCGCGACAGCATCGGCAGCGTGCGCGATGCCATTGTCATCGGCCTGGTGCTGGCCTGCATCATCCTTTTCTTCTTCTTGCACGACGTTCGCTCGGCGCTGATCGCCGGCCTCGTGATTCCGGTGACCCTCTCGATCACCGTGCTGGTGCTGTGGGCCATCGGCGAGAGCTTCAACCTGATGACGCTGGGCGGGCTGGCCGCGGCCATCGGCCTGGTCATTGATGACGCCATCGTGGTGGTCGAGAACATCGTGCTCCACCGCGACTCCGGCGAGCGCCGCACCGAAGCCGTGCGCAAAGCGCTCAAGGAAATCACCACGCCGCTGATCGGGTCCACCATCACGCCCGTAGTCGTGTTTCTGCCTCTCATCTCCACCAGCGGCGTGACTGGGACTTTCTTTCGCGCGTTGGCCGTTACCATGACCGCCGCGCTGCTCACCTCGCTGGCTCTGGCGCTTACCTGGACACCGGGGCTCGGTCTGCTGTTGCTGGACGATCGCGGCGAGGGCGCCCGCCATGACGATCATCGCGGTCATCGCTTTCTCGCCAAAGTGATCCACGTTCACCGCCGCGTGCTCGACTGGTCGCTGGCCAAGCCGCTGTGGCTGGGCGGCGCGTGCGTGCTGCTGGTGGTGCTGACTTGGATCGGCTACAAGGTTCTCGGCTCCGACTTGCTGCCGGAGATGGACGAGGGCGGCTTCATTCTCGACTACATCATGCCGGCGGGCAGCTCTCTGAGCGAGACCAACCGCGTGCTCGAACATGTGGAGCGCATTCTGCGCGCCACGCCGGAGGTGGAGAGCACTTCGCGGCGTACGGGATTGCAACTTGGCTACGCCGCCGTAACCGAGGCCAATACCGGCGACTTCACGGTGAAGCTCAAGGCCAGGCGCTCGCGCGGCATCGACGACATCATGGAGGACGTACGCGAGCAAATCAAGTCCACCGAGCCCGAGCTCGATATCGAGTTCACGCAGCTCCTTCAAGACATGATCGGCGATCTGTCGAACGCGCCCGAGCCGATTCAGATCAAGCTTTTCGACAACGATCCGACGCTGCTCGCGGATCTCGCGCCCCGCGTCGCCGATGCCATCGAGAAGATTCCCGGCGTAGTCGACGTCGAGAACGGCATCGAGAATACGATCAGCGGGCCGGCGACGAACTTCCAGGTCGATCCCATCGAGGCCGCGCGGCTGGGATTCACGCCGCAGGAGGTTTCGGAAGACGCCACCTCAATTCTGGACGGGATTCCGGCTACGGATCCGCTCATTGCCAACGGCCGCCCGTATACCATTCGCATTCGACTCGGCGACGACCATCGCGCTTCCTTCGACGCGATCCAAAACACCGTGTTCAATAGCGCCACCGGACATACGGCGACGCTGGGCTCGCTGGCGACGATCGAGCGGCTGCCGCCGCAAAACGAGATCCTACGCGAAAACCTGCAGCGCTATGTGGTGGTGACAGGGCGGCTGGAAGGCTCCGATCTGGGCACGGCGATGAAAAGGGTACGCGCCACCGTGCTGAGCATGCATCTGCCGGCCTCGGTGCGCGTGGTCTACGGCGGCACCTACGAGGAGCAGCAAAAGTCGTTTCGCGACTTGCTGCGCGTGCTGCTACTCGCGTTGGCGCTGGTCTTCGGCGTGCTGCTCGTCGAGTTCCGCAATTTCCCGGCCCCGATCGCCATTCTTACCTCGTCGGTGCTGTCGGTTTCGGGCGTGATCCTCGCGCTGCTCGTCACGCGCACCACGTTCAACGTCGCCTCGTTCATGGGATTGATCATGATCATCGGCATCGTCGCCAAAAACGGCATTCTGCTGCTCGACGCCGATGAGCGATTCCGCGCCGAAGGCGCTACGGCGCGCGAGGCCATGCTGCACGCCGCGCAGCGGCGCCTGCGGCCCATCGTAATGACGGCCATGGCCGCCGTCAGCGG
>JASHTH010000069.1 GCA_030040655.1 Acidobacteriaceae bacterium
GCGAATAACCACTCGAATCCGGATAACTGCGGCGAGATGGGCTCTCTCTATAACAACGGCACGTTCATGGCCGCGGCCAACAACGACCCCAACGGCTACTTTCACCACAACCCCGATATCTCCAACTACAACGACCGCTACCAGTTGCAGTACTACACTCTGGAAGACCTGACCGATCTCAACCAGGAAAACTCGACGATCGACGCCTATCTCAAGAGCGCGGCGGCGCAACTGCAGCGCCACAGCGTCGACGCGTTCCGCCTGGATGCCGTGAAAGATGTCACGTGGGGATGGGAATACTCCTTCGCCAACTCCGTCTTCAACAATGCGCCGTCATTTCTTTTCGGCGAGTGGGACCAGAGCAACACCGGCGACCCGCTCTACCCCGATTCCTACAAATTTGCGAATTTGAGCGGCATCTCGCTGCTTGACTTTCCCCTGAACACGGCAGTCCGCGACGTCTTCGCCAGCAACAACGCATTCAGCGAGATCGACTCGACGATCAACACCGAGAACAGCAACTTCACTTACCCCAACGATCTGGTCACCTTCTTCGACAGCCAGGACGAATCGCGATTTCTCACGCTGAATGACGATCAGAACCGCGTGCAGGAGGCAATGGCGTTTCTCCTTACCGGCCGCGGCATTCCCATCCTCTTCTACGGCGACGAGCAGTATCTGTTCAACAACAGCAACAGCGGCAACGACCCCTATAACCGCGTGTGGATGTCGTCGTTCAACACCGGCACAACGGCCTACAAGATCATCTCCAAGCTCGCCGGCCTGCGCCTGGCCAACGACGCGATCGGCTACGGAACATGGCTGCAACGCTGGATCAATTCCGACGTGTATATCTACGAGCGCCAGTTCTTCAATGACGTGGTTCTGGTGGCGATCAACAAGAACGACACCACTCCGTATGCAATCTCCGGCCTCTACACGGCGCTGCCGCCGGGAACTTATTCGGATTACTTAGGCGGGCTGCAAAACGGCAATAGCTTAACCGTGGCCTCGGGCAGCAGCGGCAACAATCCGGCGAACAATTACAGCATCGCCCCGGCGAGCGTCTCGGTGTGGCAGTACCAGGTGAATGCAACCATGCCGGAGGTGGGCTCGATCGGCCCGCATGTCGGCCAGCCGGGAATGACGGTGACGATTGCCGGCGATGGATTCGGCGGCGCCCCCGGCTCGGTGCTCTTCGGCTCGTCCGCGGCGACGATCAACTCGTGGTCGAACACCTCGGTCACGTTCACGGTACCCAACGTGACGAACGGCTCGCACAGCGTCCAGTTGAAGTCAAGAAATGGCACAGCGGCGAACACCATCCAGTTCACGGTTCTGACGGCCAAGCTGATTCCCGTGACCTTCACCGTGGACAACGCCAACCCGACCAATCCAGGCGACTACATTTTTGTGACCGGCAAAACGGTCGAGCTGGGCAGCTGGGGCACAGCCTTTCAAACCGCGATCGGGCCCATGCTCGATCCCAACTATCCCAACTGGTTCTTGAATGTCTCGCTGCCCGCGGGCCAAACCGTGCAGTTCAAGTTCATCGATATTCAATCCAGCGGCAACGTGGTCTGGGAAAACGGAGCGAATCACCAGTACACCGTGCCGACGAGCGGCACCGGCTATGTAACTGTCAACTGGCAGTACTAGGACTTTGACCGCGTGAACATGGGTGCCACAGGTCTCGATTTTGAGACCTGGGATTCATGATCTCGATGGGGAATTCATGCCTGGGTACCTCATCCTTGCGGCGTCGTTGCTTTTGCCGCAAGGGTGGGACGAACGAATTCACCTCGTTGCAACGCTAGCTGAATGTGCCGCCGGCGGCGGGCCTGTCCGGTGAACGATCGAATGGGTCCACACCTCCAGCCCCACAAGGACCAGAGTAAGAATCGCCAGCGCTACCTGTAGCCTCTCTGAGCGCTGCTGCTTTGGGCTCATTTCGCGCCGCCGCCACTGCGCGGAAGGGCGCGCGCGCAGATGCCAGATCCAAGCCAGCACGGCGAGATTGACGACCGCCCCGGCAGCGGCCAGCGTGAGCATGGGAATGCGGATCGCGTCCTGGTGAAAGCCGGTGGCCGGCGCCCAGATGCCGCCGGCGGCAGCCAGGGCCGTCAGTCCAATGGCCACGCGAATGCCGCTGATCGTCAGCACCGCGGTGCACAGGCTTTGCAGCAAGGCAAAGAGCAGGCTGCTGCGGACCACAAAGGGCATCGAGCCTAAGAGTCTCGATCGTTGCTCCATTCCGGGGTTATTCGCAGCTTCTGGCATGGCCTTCCTAGCGTAAATCAAAAGGGAATTCGGATGCCAATCCCAATGGCTCGCTGGCGCGTACTCGTCACAGGGTAGGCCAGCGTCATGGAATTTCATTTCCAGTTCCGTGCCTTTCGCTGTAACCTTTCCCACACGCGCTTTGTCTTAGGGTGCGTACCACGGTTCGTGCGGGATGGCCGAGGCCATTCTGCTGGTCGACAACCGGCGGAGAGCCCTCCGTCTCAACCCCCCAAACGAGTGAGGTCAATCAACATGAAAAACAGAGTGAATGCGATCCTGCTGACGGCAGCTCTCTCCGGCCTGATCGGCGGAACCACCGTGGCCGCGGCGCAGACCGCTGCCCCGTCGACTCCCAATTCCGTGAAGTCGTCCGCCAAGGTGCTTAAGGCAGGCCTGAAGTATGCCGGCCAGGATCAGCCGGCGAAGCACTCCTGTAAAGGCAAGAACGATTGCAAGGGACAGGGCGGCTGCAAGACCGGCGACAACGGCTGCAAAGGCAAGAATTCCTGCAAAGGCAAGGGCGGCTGCGCCACCGACGGCTCCAAACCGCAACTTTTCATCGCCTAAGAGGGATCAGCGGTCAGTGGCCAGTGATCAGATCGGAGGCGGTGCGAAAAAGATTTCAACCTGACTCCGATCTCCACGATTCACTGACCACTGTCGACTGACCACTGTTCACAGTCATGGCCAACCGCTTCAACGCGAATCAGAACCACGGCGTCGGCATCGGCCTGCGCATTCCGCACTACCGGCACATCTTTTCGCGCAAGCCGGTGGTGGACTGGTTCGAGATCATCTCGGAAAACTTCATGTGCGACGCCGGCCGGCCCATGGAAGTGCTGGACCAGATCCTCGAACGCTATCGCGTGGTGCAGCACGGCGTCTCGATGTACTTTGGCTCCGTGACCGCACCCGATCCCGAGCACCTGCGCCGGCTGAAGCAACTCGTGCGCCGGACCAACACACCCTGGCTGAGTGATCACCTTTGCTGGGGCAGCGTGGACGGCACCTACACTCACGATCTGCTGCCGCTGCCTTACACGTGGGAGGCCGTGGAGCGCACGGTCGAGCGCGTTCGCGCCGTGCAGGACTACCTCGAAATTCCCGTCGCGGTTGAAAACGTGTCGAGCTACGCGGCGTTCACAGCTTCGGAGATGACGGAATGGGAGTTCCTGACCGAAGTGGTGGAGCGCGCCGATTGCGGCATTCTGCTGGATGTGAACAACATCTACGTCTCGGCGATGAATCACGAGTTCGATCCCATGAAGTATGTGAACGCAGTTCCCGCGCACCGCGTGGCGCAGATTCACATCGCCGGGCACACCAAATACGAGAGGTACATTCTCGATACGCACGACCACCCGGTAATTGATCCGGTGTGGCAGCTCTACGCTCGCGCTATCGAGCGCTGCGGCCCCACGCCCACGCTGCTCGAGTGGGACGATCGCATCCCCAGCTTTGACGAAGTGCACGCCGAAGCGCTGAAGGCCAACCGCTATCTCAACAGTGGGGTGCCCCCGGTCCCCGGGGTCCCCGGCGAGCGGCCTTTGCTTGCTGGGGTGGAGGTCCCGAATTTGGGACCTGGGAAGGGACGAACGCGCGCGACCGAGCCGAAGGATCTGCGGTTTTCCGCGGAGCCCGCGGAGGTCGTTCGATGAGCGCTTCTGCCATGTCTCTTGAAGCCATCCAGCGCGAGATGGCCGCCGCCGTCATGCGGCCGCTGACCGCGGATGAGGAGATGCAGGCGATGGCGCCCGACGGCCGCGCCATGAGTGACGTTGCTGCGTCGTTCGTCGCGCCCAACAGCCGGCTGAGTGCCTTCGAGCGGCTCGAAATCTACAACCGGCAATACTGGTTTCGCGTGCTGGGCGCGCTGGCGGAAGATTTTCCCGCGCTGCGAGCCGTGGTCGGCGGCCGCGACTTCGAGGCCCTCTCGGTCGCCTATCTCACCGCGCATCCCAGCCGGTCGTTCTCGCTGCGCAACCTGGGGTCGAAGTTGGTCGAATGGCTTGCGGCCCATCCGCAGTTTGCCGGCCGCCGCCATCGACTGGCCGTCGATGTGGCGCGCATCGAGTGGGCCTTTGTGGAGGCATTCGACCTGGCCGAGCGCGAACCGTTGACCCTGGAGCAAATCGCCACACTCGACGGCGGCTCGCGACTGGCGCTGCAGCCGCACGTACAATTGCTGGCGCTGGAATACGCCGCCGACGATCTCGTTCTCAAATTGCACAGGCGAGAGAAGAAGCAGACCAGCGAGGCCGGTGTGAAAGAGGACGAAGTGCACGCCGCGCCGGCCAAGCTGCCCAGGCTGCGGCGCAGACCGACCTGGGTGGCTGCGCACCGCTTAGACAATTCGGTTTACTATCGGCGCCTGGCGCGCGAAGAGTTTTTCACGCTGGACGCGATTCGCCGCGGCCTGCCGCTCGCCGAGGCGCTCACGGGGGGATTCTCCGACTCGCGAATGCCGGAGTCGCGCCGCGCAAGCTTTGTCCGCGAGATGTTCGCGAATTGGGCTGAACTGGGTTGGGTCTGCGCACCGGAACTCGAATCGCTGATTCGGCCCTAGCGCCGCGACCTCGCGAATTCGTGTTTGCCAAACAAATTGGGTGCCCCAGGTCCCTGTGTTGGGACATGGGTTCGCCGTGTTGACCCGCTACAAGAAAGGAATGACATGGCAAACCTCGTCCATCGCGCGAAGTCCGCGTACGACGGCTTCGCTTCGGCGACAAACCGCCTGCAAAGCGTGCTTCTTTTGCTCATCCGCCTCTATTGGGGCTGGCAATTCGCCGAGGACGGCTGGGGCAAGCTGCACCATCTCGATCGCGTCGGCTCCTACTTTGCGACTCTGAACCTTCCCATGCCTCATACGACCGCTCTTTTCGTCGCGCTGGTTGAGTTTCTCGGCGGCATCACGCTCGCCATCGGTCTCCTCACGCGCCTTACCGCGCTCGTCCTCTTCATCAACATGACGGTCGCCTTCTGGACGGCAGAAAGAGACGCATTCCTTGGTGTGATTTCGAATCCCGACAAGTTCCAGGCCGCCGACGCCTACAACTATTGGTTCGCCGCGTTGCTAACCCTGATTCTGGGGCCTGGATTGTTCGCTGCAGACAGCTTCTTCAGGCGAAGGGAGATAAGCAGACGCCGTTAAGAGCTATCATTGTTGCACGGATCCTCTTCACGGAAGCTCTGGAACATCAGAAACCTTCCCCCCGCGGGGAAGGCAGTTTAAGAAATAGTGTGTCCGGCTGGACGTTGCTCGACGCCGCCGCTCCCTGTTGATCGCGTCGACTCAGCGATTTTTCTCCGGCCACGGAATTTCTTAAACTGCCATAAATCCGTGATTCCTTGGTGAATTCAGCGGCACGGCTAAAGCGTGCCCCTTCAAAGCCCCGGATGATGCGCACGTTTCCTGAGTGTTCAACGTGCGAATTGTCTACGTGCTCACTTCGCTCGGCATGGGCGGCGCGGAACGGCAGGTGCTCGCGTTAGGCGAGCGCATGGCGGCGCGCGGCCATCGCGTGGCGCTCCTGGTTCTGCGTCCGCGCCTGGCCGAAGAATGGCCGACGCAGCTCGATACGACCCATCTCGACATGGTCAAGACTCCGTGGAGCGTGCTCGCCAGCGCAGCACGCGGCCGCCGCTTTCTGCGCGAGTTCCGGCCCGACATCGTCCACAGCCACGGTTTCCACGGCAACTTCATGGCGCGCATCTGGCGCCTGCTCGCCGCTTCACCCAAGCCGATCTCAACCATCCACAACGTCTATGAGGGCGGTTGGCCACGCATGCTGGCCTATCGATTCACCGGTCCGCTCAGTGCGATGACGACGGCGGTGAGCCAGGCGGCTGCGGAGCAGTTCACTCGACTCAGGGCCGTGCCAAAGGACAAGTGTGCTGTGCTTTCCAACGGAATCGACACGGATGAGTTTGTACCAGACGCCGAGCGCCGCTCACGGGCCAGGAGCCAGATGGGTGTGGGTCAAGAGTTCCTCTGGCTCGCCGCCGGACGCATCGTTGCGGCCAAGGACTACCCGAATCTCCTTCACGCCTTCGCGCGGGTCCGGTCCCACCACAGAACAGGGTGCCCCGGGTCCGTTTGTTCTGACCCGGGATCGGGACCTCGGCTCTGTATCGCCGGCCAAGGCTCTGAAAACGAAATCGTCCGGCTAAGAGCGCTCGCGTCCGATCTGTCGATCGCGGAGTCCATCGAATTCCTCGGCCTCCGCCGCGATCTGCCCGCGCTGCTCGATGCCGCCGACGGATTCGTGCTGGGCTCGGCATGGGAGGGAATGCCGCTGGCAGTGGGTGAAGCCATGGCGATGGAGAAGCCGGTGGTGGTTACCGATGTGGGCGGCACGCGCGAGCTGATCGGCGAGGCCGGCGTGCTCGTACGGGCCAGAGACGCAAGCGCACTGGC
>JASHTH010000563.1 GCA_030040655.1 Acidobacteriaceae bacterium
CACCGCTCATTACCTGCTGGGCACGCTCCTCTTCTCAAAAGGAATGGTCGATGAGGGGATGGCTCATTGGGCGCAGGCCCGGCAGCTTGCCCCGCATCGGCCGGTGATCGATGTCGATATGGGAAACGCGCTGCTGAACGTGAAAGACGACCCGCAAGGCGCGCTGGCTGCGTTCCGCGAGGGTCTTCGCAACGATCCGGAAAATGCGGAGGTTTACGTTGGCCTGGACGAATCCATGAGTGTGACCGGAGCCTCAGCTACGGAGCGGGCAGACGCTCTTTCGAAATACCCTGGGGCTGACGCGGCGGATTCGAAGATGCCTGCCGGCCTGGTGTATCAGCTTGCGTTGACGCGCGCCGAAGCCGGACAGTATGAGCGCGCTCTCGCTCTCTTTAAGGATCGCTTCTTCCCCAGCGAAGAAGGTGGAACCACTGCAGAAGAAGTTTCATTCGAAGTCAAGTTGATGCAGGCCGAGGCCTGGGCCAAAGCACAGAACTGCGCGCAGGCGGAAAGTATTCTCGGGAGTAATCGGCCGGAAGCGGAGTCCGAAGCCAAACCGGAGCCGGAGACTGCGCAGCCAGAAGTACGATCGGCGCGCGAATATGTGAAACTGGCCGCGATCGCACAGAGTTGCGGCCGCGCGGACGAGTCGCGGGATCTGTTGGAGAAGGCAGCGGCCGGGGCCGATCTCGATGATTTGGCGTGGACCATCCAGGCCCAGAGATCGCTGGGCACCTACGATGCCGCGAAGGCTGACGAATGGCTTACCGGGGCCTTAGCTGAGGCGGAAAGGAGCCTGGCTGCCAGCACCCACTCAGGCTATTGGCAGTACACGGTCGGCATGCTGCAGGCCGCTCTGAATCAAACGGAGCCGGCACGGGAATCGTTCGAGAAGACCCTGGTTCTTGCCGACACCCACATGTCGCACCACCTTGCCCGCGAGGCTCTGAGCGAACTCGCTCAGGGCAGATAGTTCGGTAGTCCGTCCGGCGGTGCCGGCTATTATGGCAGTTTAGGAAATAATGTAGCCGGAGAAAATTCGCCAAGTCGACGCGACCATCCCTGGGTCCCCAACGACGGGCCTTTGTCGTTGGGGTAGGACCAAAAGGGAGCGGCGACCTCGAGTAGCATTCAAGCGGACACGCTATTTCCTAAACTGCCCTAGCGGCTCCGCAACTGCTACACCTCGGAGCCATTGAAGCCAAGTGGCGCTTCCCTCAACAAAGGGCCACCATCGACGACGACGTGGACACCTCGTTCCTTTTTGCGATTGCTGCAGAGGCCCCGAATCGAGCGTCTCACCCTGAGAATCCATTCACAGGGCGATGCGTATCGCTTCACCGAAATCTCCCGAAGGAGGTTGCGCTTACGTACAGCCCGTTTTCGGCTCCGGCCCAAATGCGGCGCTGGTGATCGATCATCACGGCAAAGGGCGAAGAGGCATCGAGCCCCTGCGCGCGGCTGAACCATTGAATCGAGCCGCGCGCGGGATTGAAGTGGGCCACGCCGCGAAGTTCTGTGCCGAGCCAAAGAGTACCGTCGGGGCTGGCCTGAACGCTGTGGACGGGGACTGTTCCGATCGACGACTGCTTTTGCCATGAGTATCGGTCGCCATGCCGGGTCCCGCGCATGAGTCCCGCTTCAGTTCCGGCCCAGATGGTTCCATCGGGCTGAGGCAAGACCTGGTAAACAAGATCGCTGCCGAGCCCGCTGTTGGCTGTGTAGGATTCCCAGGTCTTATATCCGGACCAGCGCACCAGCCCTTTGCCCGCCATACCAAGCCACACCGATCCTTCGCGGTCCAGCATGGCGGCGTAGACGACACCCTGCAGCCCCTCTTGCCGCCCAATCTTCCACCAATCGGTCTTGCGCCGAATGATCAGACCATCTGCCGTCGGAAAGAGGATCGATCCATCGAAGTCGACGGCTGGTACACCGCCGACGCCGGCGGGTGGAAGGGGTGCATTCTGCATTTTGAAGGAGGAGGCGCCTTTGGCCAGTGTGGCGAGGCCAATCGCCCTGCCGCGAACCCAGAGGTTCCCATCCATATCTCGCCCGATCGCAGTCCAGCGTGTCGGTGGCAGCCCGGATTGGGCGTCGAATACGTGCACCTGTCCGTTGCTGAGCTGGCACAATTGATCGCCGCAACCGTACCACACCACACCGTCCTCCACCTGGATTCCCCGGATCGTGGGTCCGGTAACCGAGGCAGGTGAGGGTATGGGGCGGACGCTGAACTGTCCCGACGGAAGGAATTCAGTCAGTTCCCACAGACCATCGTTCGTGCCGATGTAGACGTGGCCTTTGCCGTCCGATCGCAGACCTCCGAGCCAGGTGACGGATCTGCGACCGATAACAGGAAATCTTTCAAAGCGGTTTTTATTGAGGCGATACAGCCCGATTTCGCCTCCGACGAGCAGGGCGCCGTCGGGCGCCTCAGCGAAAGCGATACCCGAGGACTCCGGAAGCCCTTCTTCTTCACCAAATGACTGAAATCGCTGACCGTCATAGCGGAAGACGCCTTCCTCGGTGCTGACCCAGAGAAACCCCTGCCTGTCTTGGTACAGGTTCTTAACGGCAAGATTGGTAAGTCCCTGTTCTACGCCAAGATATTGAAAACGATACTCCTGCGAGTTCGCGCACGCGCAGAGCGCCAGAGCTGCCAAAAGGCTGCCGGCGAAGCAGCGGAGAGTCGGGCGAACCGCGTTCATATTCGGGAATCATCGGCAACTCCATTGCAGTCTTTCAGCAGGAAATCCAATCCCGGCCGTACCGGAAATTGGTCGTTGACCGCGTCCCGACTCGCAGTCACGCGGGCGAAAATGACCCCTCTGGCGAATCGTATTCAGATCCAACTGGCAACTCCACCAGCTTGTAATTTGTGGGAGTATGGGTAATTGGATGCCATGAAAAGGAATGCATAAAACCTCTTTTGGCGCAGTTGACACGGTGTTGGCAGAATCGATCGACCGCAGCTTCAAAGGAATCGAATTCTTCTCGCGGGGACATAAAACTGTCATCGGGCAACGCTTCACCAGTTTCATTGCTCCACCAGCCGTGTGTCTCCTGAACAAAACTGACCCTTCGTCCTTCGATCGTTTGCAACGATAAGGAAATATAGTAGAACTCCACCAAACCTTTGGCTCCCGTGGGTTCATTGGTATTGAAAAGCACGCTGTGCATGGATAGTCAGCCCCAAAACCCTCTCGGAAAAATCTGTTCTTCGCTTATTCAGCCCACACGAAACTTGCAAGGACTCTCTATAGCGGGTTCCGGCCGGCAGAGCACGCAGCTGTGGGCTGGGGGTCGCCAGGAATGATGCCGAGATTCCGGCTTTCACATGCTGACAGGACGGAGTGTTTCTTGGTAGGTGCTTTTACAGTGATTTCACCGTTGCACGCGGAAATCGCCTTTGTTTGCTTGAAGATCGAGGGGAGGATGCTCGTGTAAACCCTGGTGTAAACACGGTACGAGACGGCCTCCGCGGCGAGTTCGTTGAATCCGCTGAGTGTCGAGACTAAAATCCCGGTATCGTGGACATTCGATATCAACGGGAAACTTCACCGGACACCTCGCTTGCGTGTGACCCGAGGTGGCTGCTCGTCCAGCGAATCGTCGCGAGCTCCGGGTTCGTCAATTCAAATCGCCTCTCCGCCTTTCTCCTTTATGTCAGCAAGCAATCGCTGAATGGAAAAGGCGACGACCTGAATGAGCGGCTCATCGGAGAGGCCGTCTTTGAGCGCTCGCCCGATTACGATCCGCGCGACGACAATATTGTCCGCTCCCATGCGAGCCGTCTTCGCACCCGGCTGGAGGAATACTTCGAAAGGGAAGGCGCCACGGAACGCCTCAGAGTGCATATCCCGCGGGGAAGCTATGTGCCCGTTTTCGAACAGAGTACTTTACCGCTCGAGTTGACCGCATCCGAGACCTCCCTTTCAGGCGCAGAGCCATCCGTTCAGCGTGGCCTGAGGAGAGAGGAGCAGCTCAAGCCACCGGTGAAACTATCGAGATGGGGGTTCGTTGGACTTATTCTCCTGGCGGGCGCGATAGTCGCAACGGTTGCAGTTGGAAATCTCCGGATTTCCACGCACCAGACTCCCACCCACAAGCTCTGGTCGCAGTTGTTTCGCAAGGGCCAGCAAACTCTCATTGTTCCCGCCGATAGCAGTCTGGTGATTGTACGGTTGTTGTCAGGCCGTCAGGTACCGCTGTCAGCCTATGCCGGGGGACAGTACAAAAACGATCCGGATTGCATAAGGCCATGCGATCCCGGCGTGATAGGCACGGTCAAGACCCTTCGCTATACTTCGATGAGCGACCTGGAATTCGCCGTGAAGATCACACATCTTCCCGAGGCGATTCCGGACCGGACGGAAATCCGCTACGCCCGCGATCTCGAGCTCAAGGACCTGAAGGACTCGAATCTGGTTCTGGCCGGTTCACAGGAAGCGGATCCCTGGCTGGCCGCCATCAACCCGCAGATGAATTTTGTGGTCCATGACGACCCCGACGCGGGTCCGTTGCGTGTAGAAAACAAGCACCCAAAGCCGGGGGAACAAAGCGAGTACTCATACGACGCCCATGACCCGCAGCACCACGGCCTAGCCACGATTGCATTCCTGCCGAATCTGAGCGGCAATGGCAATCTGCTTGTTGTACAGGGCTTCTCGCTTGCAGGCACGCAAGCGGCGGCGGAGTTCGCCACCAGCGGGCATGATCTCGATGCCCTGCTGCGGGCATACGGTGAGAACAGTTCTCCACTACCCCATTTCGAGATTCTGCTCTCCACCCTTGAGATCAACGGTATGGCTTCCCGCGCGGTTCCGCTGGCGTGGCATACGAACCCGTAGGGTCGAGAGCGCCGATATGCCAATTAGTTTCGATCCCAGGGCGAAGATTCACCAAAGTTCCGAGTTGGCGACAATACGTCCAGAACCAAAATCAGCGGAGTCAGCCGAAGCCAACTCGCAGTTGCACAATTTACATATCCCCGAGGAAACTCCGGGGATTGATGAATGAGCGGTGGACGAAATTGACGAGGACTCTTCATAGAGCATTGATAGTTGGGGCGTTCCTAGGCGAACTCGTCACTCTGCTTGAACTCTACGTACAAACGTTGCTTGCACCGGGCCCTTTCAACGCGGTGGCAATCGTCATAATTGCACTGTTTGGTATTGTTTCTTGTGCCTTCGCGTACCTTTCCAGTTCCTTATTTAGGGACCCAGCGGACACGAAGCGTCTACGGCTAACGCAAATCATAGTCAAGCCCCCATTTGTCGTTTGGATCGCTGCTGTCGTGATCATTTCGTTTCAGTTGGCAAACGGCCTGATCATGGTTTACTTGGCAAACAGAAAATGAAGGGCATGATCTTCCGCGCCGCACTACCGGCAAAGAACGCTACCTTCAGAGAGAGGCAACGCCGTTCTGGGCGAGTGACCGCCTATCCGGAACATTCGGGGTCGGAACCGGGCTCCGGATCGCGGGGATGGGCGAAACTTCCGGAAGGCCGACCATCCTCCCGGATCGCTTGGGGAGCACTCTGAACTGCTAAGATGTTGCCGTCATGCAGGTAATGTCCACGGTCTCGTTCGCTGTTGAACCGCTTTCGACCGATGAACCAGTGCTGTCAATCGTCCCTGCGGTGGATGGCGTTCGTCTGACTGACCTCGTCGCTGAATTTGAGCGTACACACCACTACGAACCTGCAGGAGGTTATGCAGGTTTGGTACCGAGCTTCTTCCGGCTAGGCCGCGTTGACGAGTATTTCATGGGGATCAGCGCAGACCCGGTTCTCTCAAGCCGGGGGCATTGGCTGCTCGGCTGTGATTGTGGGGAAGCCGGTTGCTGGCCGTTGGAGGCTCGCATTGTGTGCGACGGACCAACACAAGTCACATGGGAGCAGTTTAAGCAACCCTTCCGCCCTGAACGGGATTACTCGTCGTTCGGGCCGTTCAGATTTGACTTTGAGCAATATCGACGCAGCCTCACAGAGTTGAAAGCGAAGTTTCCCGCAGAGTGAAAGCGACATTGGCGAGTGACCGCCTATTCGGAAGTTTCACAGGGCATTCCGGTGCCAATTCGGCCCTATCACGCGCCGGCTCGGTTTGGGGCAGGGATCGGGCGTAGGGACAGGGCAGAAATCGTGGGGGAGGCGGCCTTGCTACGCTAAGACGGCTTCAGCGGCCTTGACGCGATGCACAGAGGAATTCTCCACCGGCAACGTCGCAACGGTAGGGCTGTCTTGCAGGAGTGGCGTTATAGCCGCGAAGAGTACCTGATCATGCGCGAGGAAGAAGTCCTCGGAATCATCAAGAAGTAGCGCGCGCCTGCGTCGAGGAAGCCATTGTCCCGGGTGGCGAAGCGTCGATGCAGAGCCGCAGGTTCTCACTGACTACTGCTTTTCCTGGACCATATCGCTCGCTCGTCATGGAACCGGGATCGGGACAAAGTGGCATATTTTAGCGATAAATAGCTGTTTTTGATGATGAATTGCATCTTTACTCTTGACACAAAAATGAATATGAGATTACGCTCCCCG
>JASHTH010000564.1 GCA_030040655.1 Acidobacteriaceae bacterium
GGATCAAGCCTGCTGTCTGTTGCCTTCGCCATGACATGACTGGCTCGGCCCTTTCAAACACCTTTCGGCTGATACTATGACGTGGCTGCAGCGTTCACTTTATGTTGCGGCCCGCTTCCTTGCTCTCCACCCAATGTGGACTTTCGACACCCCGCTCTGACCGCTCACATCTCTGCCTGCGGCTGGGGCCTGCTACCGGGCGCTCCGGCGCTTACCCGCACAAGACTTGCACTTGTTAGAAGATCGCGTCTTTCAGGACGCACCATGCGGTGAGTATAGCGCGGAACGAATTGATTCCGCCATAATGAGGCCGGATCCTAGGTGGATTGAGGCAGAGGTCGCGATTTCCGCCGGTTCGATCGAAACACATAAACAACGGAAACAACGGAAAGTGTCAGCATCAGGACCGCAAACCCCCAAAACCCCCGAGGCTCTTGGGAACTCGTCGCGAGCTCGGCCGAAATTAGAGCAGCGAATCCGAGCACAGCTGCCATCGCAGGAGGTAGCCATCGTGGCTCAGGGCGCAATGGAAAAGACGCGACTGCAACCAGGATCGTGGCCGTCCACATCAATGCAGCGATTGCCCACATCAACGGACTGTGCCGATAGACGGTGTAGATGACACCGATTGTCGGCCCGACAGAAAGCCAAGCAAAGAAAACAACAGCGTCGATTTTCTTCCGGATCTTTCGACGCTGCCCTTCGGCCTTCCATGCGAGCAGCTCTTCCCTGCGCTGGAAGAAACTGCCAGTTCTCTTTTTTCGACGAACAGCCTCCACGAGTTTCGGCACAGTGATCCAGAGTCCCACGCTCGATAGGGCGACAATAATCAGGCCAGCCAGGGGATCGCGAACGTCGGTTCCGTTCACGCGGTGAATCACGGAGAGTGTCAAAAAGAGGACGGAGAGGATGAGGGTGAGCAGCCCAAGGATGAACCAACAGAGCGAAATCAATCCCCAGACAAGCGGCCAGCCGATGAACTCAATCTTCTGCCAGAGCGACATCTCCGGAATGGAATTTCCTGGTTCGGGTCCCGCCGCTCCATTGGACGTGTTTGAGCCCGTCATGCTGACCCCGCAAGCTTCTATCGGCTGAAGTGTACTATGAATTCAGCTTAGAGGTCAGGGAGCCGAGTTACCCGCATGGGAAAGCTCGGCTCGAACGGCATTCGTAGGATTTTGACTCCTACAGGTTGTTTAAGAATGCCTTGTAACAGGGCACGACTTCAGTCCTGCCGAAAAAGGCCCAAATATCGAATGGGGTTTTAACCCCTGAAGCTCTCGACCGCGAGCCGTCGCAGCTATTTTGAAACAAGCGCTACTTCGCCGCCAGTTGCCGCAGCACATACTGCAGAATCCCGCCGTGCTTGTAGTAGAGGATCTCCTGCGGCGTGTCAATGCGGATCCGGGCCTCGAAGGATTTTGTTCTGCCGTTGGCGTCGGTGGCGCGCACAGCCACGGTCCGGCCGATGGCAAAACCGGAGTCGAGGCGCGGAACCAAGCCAATGACGTCGTAGGTCTCTTCGCCGGTCAGGCCCAGCGATTCGACATTCTTGCCGGCTTCGAACTCGAGCGGCAGGATTCCCATTCCCACCAGATTCGACCGATGAATGCGCTCGAAGCTTTCGGCGATCACCGCGCGCACGCCCAACAGATTCGGGCCTTTTGCCGCCCAGTCGCGCGACGAGCCCGAGCCGTATTCCTTGCCGGCGAGAATGATCAGCGGGACGCCGCGACCGGCGTACTTCGCGCTGGCGTCGAAGATCGACATGGTCTCGCCTTCAGGCAGCAGCCGCGTAACGCCGCCTTCGCTGCCCGGGGCGAGTCTGTTGCGCAGGCGCACATTCGCAAAGGTGCCGCGCACCATCACTTCGTGATTGCCGCGCCGCGAGCCGTAACTGTTAAAGTCCGCCGGCTTCACGCCGTGCTCGGTCAGATACTTCCCGGCCGGGCCGTTCGCCTTGATCGAGCCGGCAGGCGAAATATGATCCGTGGTCACCGAGTCTCCTAGCACCGCGAGCACGCGCGCGCCCTGAATATCTTTGACGGGAGCGGGGATCTTGGGCATGCCGTCGAAGTACGGCGCTTTGCGAATATACGTCGAGTCCGGTTCCCAGTGGTAGACGACGCCGGTGGGAAACTTGAGTCCCTGCCAGTTGGCGTCGCCCTCGGTCACGGTTGCGTACTCTTTGCGGAATCCCTCGCTGCTCAAGCCGGCTTCGATCGCTTCAGCCACCTCGTTCTGCGTCGGCCAGATGTCCCTCAGATACACGGGATGGCCTTGCGCATCCTTGCCCAGCGCATCGGTTTCGAAGTTATGGCCGATCCGGCCGGCCAGCGCGTAGGCGACCACCAGCGGCGGACTCATCAGATAATTGGCGCGCACGTCCACATTTACGCGGCCCTCGAAGTTGCGATTGCCGCTGAGCACGCTCACCGCGACCAGGCCATGCTCGTCGATGCTCTTCGCAACGTCGGCGGGCAGCGGGCCGGAGTTGCCGATGCACGTCGTGCAGCCATAGCCGACCACGTTGAAACGCAGCTTCTCGAGATAAGGCAGCAGGCCGGATTTCCGGTAGTAATCGGTAACGACACGCGAGCCCGGAGCCAGCGAAGTCTTCACCCACGGCGGCACGGTGAGCCCTTTTTCGACTGCTTTTTTGGCGAGAAGACCGGCTGCCACCATCACCGATGGATTCGACGTATTGGTGCAACTGGTGATTGCGGCAATGACGACAGAGCCGTGATCGAGATAGCGGTCCGGATCGACGCCGAAGCGGTCCTTCACCGTGGTCGTCACGGTCACTGCGTGCTTCAGAGGCGTAGTCGAAGCGGCTGAACCCGCGTTTTCCTCGGCGGCTATGGCCAGCGCAGTATCGGCGACCGTTATGCGTTCCCATGCGGCAGCCGCCCGCGCACCCAGCGGCTTGGCCGTGGGCGCCAGCAGCGAAGGCAATTGCTGCGCAAAGCTCGCTGCGGCGTCTTTCAGCAGCACGCGATCCTGCGGCCGCTTGGGGCCGGCAACGCTCGGTTCCACCGTGGTCAAATCGAGCTCGATCGTCTGCGTGTACTCGGCCTCGGGTGAGCTGGCGCTGTGGAAGAGCCCCTGCTCCTTGTAATACGCCTCGACGAGCGCGATCTGCTCGGCGTCGCGGCCGGTGAGCTTCAAATAGCGCAGCGTCTCGTCGTCCACGGGGAAGATGCCGCAAGTCGCGCCGTACTCCGGCGCCATGTTGCTGATCGTCGCCCGGTCGGCCAATGGCAGTGCAGCGATGCCCGGGCCGTAGAACTCGACGAACTTGCCGACCACGCCGAGCTTGCGCAGCGCCTGCGTCACGGTAAGCACAAGGTCGGTGGCCGTAGCGCCTTCGCGCAGGCGTCCGGTGAGCTTGTAGCCGACCACTTGCGGCACCAGCATCGAGATCGCCTGGCCCAGCATGGCCGCTTCGGCTTCGATGCCGCCTACGCCCCAGCCCAGCACGCCCAGCCCGTTGATCATCGTGGTGTGCGAATCGGTACCGACCAGCGTGTCGGGATAGGCGAACCGCTCGCCATTGGCTTCCATCGTGAAGACGACACGCGCCAGATATTCGAGATTGACTTGGTGGCAGATACCCATCCCCGGCGGCACTACCGAAAAATTGCAAAAGGCCGACTGGCCCCACTTCAGAAACGCATAGCGCTCACGATTGCGCTGAAATTCGAGGATGGAATTCGCGTTATAGGCTTTGGGCGTGCCAAACTCGTCCACCTGCACGGAGTGGTCGATGACCAGCTCCGCCGGCACTAGAGGATTCACGCGCTCCGGATCGCCGCCTAACGTCTTGATGGCGTCGCGCATCGCGGCCAGATCGACAATCGCCGGCACGCCGGTGAAGTCCTGCATCAGCACACGCGCCGGCATGTAGGCGATTTCGCGGCTGGGCTCAGCCTTCGCATCCCATCTGGCCAGGAACTCGATGTCGTCTGCGGTCACGTTCACGCCATCTTCGCGGCGCAACAGGTTTTCGAGAAGAATCTTCAAGCTGAAAGGCAGGCGGGTGAGGCTGAAGCCTCGCGCCTCCAGCGCGGCAAGGCGATGGATGGTATAGGAGCGGCTGCCGGAAGTTAGCGCGGCGCGGCTGGCAAAGCTGTTCATCGGGGAATCCCTTTCAGTCCGCAGGCGGGGCGGACGGCGCTAAGAAATCCTGAATCTCAGACTCCACGGCAAATGCGTGCGCACAAGCGAGTGATCCAGATCACAAGACGCGATCCGGACATCGCCTAGAATG
>JASHTH010000070.1 GCA_030040655.1 Acidobacteriaceae bacterium
CGCGGTGTAGAGCGTATAGATCAGCAGGAAGAAGCCGATATCCGTCGCAGTGATCTTCAGGTGCTGGCCGACGAACGACCCGGGTGCAGCCTGGAGATCGAGCAGCAGAAGGATGAAGGCGAATCCCAGCCAAAAGGTCCCGTAGGCCGTGAAGGCGCTGTAGCCGAAGTTGTTTCCCGCTTTGAACTCCTGAAACCCGGCTACCAGTTGAGCCGCGCCGCCAAACATGAGCGCGGCGCAGAAGACCACTCCGCTTCCGCACCAACCCAGGTTATGAAACTGCAGAAGAAGCGTGGTAAGGCCGAAACCGGCCAAGCCGACAACGCCAGGATTGCCGCGAGATTGTCCTTCCATCGATTGCTCTCTTCAAGGCCTGTGCGGGCTCAGGCGCACACGGGGAGGCGCAGGCGCGCTGCGGGCCTGAAGGCTGTATCGGCGACGTGGCGGCTTTCTTTAGGGCAGTTTAGGAAATAGTGTTCCGGTTCGGACGCTGCCCAAGATCGCCGCTCCCTGTCGGTCCCACCCCAACGACGAACCGATGTCGTTGGGGACCTCGGTTAGTCGCGTCGACTTTGCGATCTTTCTTCGGCTACATCATTTCCTAAACCGCCATCGGGAGGCTCGGATCGAGAATCGAGGGACTCGATCCCGCCTTTTTTGCCGGTCCGGGCGGACCGGAAGGGGTTGGATCACCAAATCTGTGCTTTGAGGCAATGAGGGAGCCTTATCCGTCGCGCCTCCGGCGCTGGTGCGTCGACGGAATATTCATATCTTCGCGGTACTTGGCCACGGTGCGCCGCGTCAGCTGGATGCCCTGCGCCTGCAGCATGGCGGCGATCTGGTCGTCGGTGAGCGGCCGCCGCGAATCCTCATCCTCGATGAGCTTGCGCACCTTGCGCTTCAGCACCAGCAGCGGCGTATCGGCGCCTTCCGGCCCGTTCGACCCCTCGGAGAAGAAAAAGCGTAGCTCGATGACGCCTTGCGGCGTGTGCGCATACTTGTTCGAGACCGCCCGGCTCACCGTGGAAGGATGCACCCCGATCTCTTCGGCCACTTCCTTGATCATCATCGGCCGCAGCGCCTCGACGCCCTCTTCCAGAAAGTCCTTCTGCCGGCGCACGATCACCTGGCAGGTGCGCAGAATCGTACTCTTGCGCTGGGCGATGTTGCGCATCAGTTGCAGCGCGGAGCGAAAACGCTCCTTCACATAGTCCTTGACTTCTTTGTCGACGCCGTCGGAGACCAGCATGCGCCGGTAGCGCTGGCTCAGGCGCAGGCTGGGCAGATCTTCTTCGTTCATCGAGACGACCCATTCGCCGCCGCGCTTCACAAAGACCACATCGGGCTCGATCAGCCGTGTCTGCTCGCGGTTATAGAGCCGTCCCGGCCGCGGGTCGAGAGTGCGGATAAACTCCGCCGCCGCTCCGGCTTCGGCCGGCGTAACCTGCGCTGCCTTGGCCAGGTCTTTCAGGTCGCGCTTCTGCAGCAGGTGCAGGTGATGGTTGACGATCAACGCGGCCACTTGCATGCTCCGCCGGCGGTCTTCCAGGTGGCTCTCGGCCTCAGCATGAAGGCTGCGATGCGGCCCCTCGGCCGTTTCGCCGATCCGGGAGCCGTAGAGATGGTTGAATTCTTCGAGTTGCGCTTTGATTTGGATGATAAGGCACTCGCGCAGATCACGGGCGCCCACGCCTGCCGGATCGAAATGCTGTGTCAGATCGATGGCGCGATGCAGTAGCTCGACGCCGGCGCCGTTCTGCAAGGCCGTCTCCGGCGTGGGCGCCGACCCGCCGGCGCTCTTAATGGCCTCGCCGAAAGCCGCCAGCAACTCCTCGTCGCTCGCGGCCAGGTACCCGTCTTCGTTCAGATTGCCGATGATGAACTCGACCGCGGCCCGCAGCCCGGGATCCAGGCTCAACGCTCCCAGCTGCCACGCCAGGTGATCGGACAGAGTCGTAGGCTGGGAGAGAAAGTTCTCGAACGAAGGTTTTTCGTTCTCTTCATATTCCGGCTGGGTGCGATAGCCCGGATCCAGATATTCCTGGAAGTACGATCCGAAATCGATCTCGTTGAACGGATCCTTGGCCGGAGCCGGTGGCTCTTCCACCCCGCGTTCCAGCCGCTCCTCCTTGCCCGCAACCTGATCCAACATCGGAACCGTTTCGTCAATCTCCTCCAGGACCGGATTTTCGACCATTTCGGCATCGATCATCTCCTTGAGCTCGAGCTTGTTGAGCGCCAGCACGCTCACCATTTGCATCAGGCCCGGAGTGAGGACCTGGCGTTGTGAAACCTTGAGGCTCAATTTGGGTTGCAGCAGCGCCATAAAGGAACTCTATTCCCGATTGGGATTGATCTTAGTTTAATCCGAAGGGAAAAAGTCTGTTTGGCAAACTGCCGGTCGTCGATGGTACCGTCCCGGTTCGGGCAACCTCAATCCGGGAATGTGTTGGTTGCGGAGCCACTGCCCGCTCGACAAGGGTCGCGCTTGCCGGAGCGCCCAAGCTTTCCGGGTTGGATGATCAGGCCGCCAGACGGGTTTTCTCGGTGCGCATAAGTCCCGCCTCAGCTGCGGACGGAGAGGGACAGTAAAAACCTTGCAGTTGACGGATCGATTACGCATCGACCCGGCAAGCGTGACAGCCATCACTGACGCTGCGAAACCCTAACGAAAAAATCGCGCGGTAAGAACCCGCCTCTCCGAAGCGCAGTTCCCGCCATCGAGACGCACACCCCCTGAGGCAAGCAGCGACAATTCTCTTCCAACCAAGCGGTCAAGCCGCTCGAACTGAGCCTTCGCCCATGGAGGTGAACATGAAACGAATCGGTATCCTGTTGCTGGTCTTCTGCACGTGTTTTGTTCTGGCGGCTTGGCCCCAGGGCACAGGTCAATATAACGGAGCCGTCGCTTGGGGTATGAGCGGGACAGCCGCGGCAACGGAGACCATTCTCCACAGCTTTACCTGCGGGGAGTCTGACGGGTGCGACCCGGCATCCGGCGTGATCTTCGGCCCCGATGGCAGCCTTTACGGCACAACCGTGAGCGGCGGCGCTTACGGTGCCGGCGTTGTGTTCAGATTGTCCCCGTCGGGAACTCTGACCGTAGTCCATAGCTTTAATCCAAGCAAGCAGGACGGGTTTGCACCCATGTCGGGAGTAGTCTTCGCTCCCGATGGCAATCTCTACGGCACCACGGAGGGGGGTGGCTCCTCCTATGCCGGAACCGTATATAAGGTGACTCCGTCGGGAACCGAGACCGTGATTCACAATTTCAGCAGCACGGACGGTTGTAACCCCCAAGCAACGATGGTCGCCGATTCCGAGGACAATCTTTACGGCACGACCTCGGGCTGCGGCGAGTATGGCGGGGGCACCGTATTCAAGCTGAACCCGTTGGCTGGAATATTCAAGACGCTCTACAGCTTTACCGGCGGGAACGATGGTGGTTCCCCCTCCGGTTTGGTCCTGGATACGGAGGGCAACCTTTATGGAACGACAAACCAGGGTGGGAGCCACGGCTTTGGAACCGTCTTCAAGATCTCCCCGTCCGGCACGGAAAAGGTTCTCCACAGCTTCAACGCCAATGGCGAAGACGGGTTCTACCCCGAAGGGGGCGTGGTGCTCAGCTCCAAGGGCAATCTCTTTGGCACCACGGACCGCGGCGGGACCGTTGGCGTAGGCACGGTTTTTGAGGTGGCTGCCAATGGCACTGAAAAAATCCTTTACAGTTTCAAGGCTGGAGCAGACGGCATCAGCGCTGCAGGGGGCCTGGTCCTCGTTGGAAGCGATGGGGCTTGCGGCGTGACGATCTATGGAGGGACCGTCGACCTCGGCACCGTGTTCTGCGGGAGCACATCTAGCTCCGGGACCGTCACGGAGACGGTCCTTCACAGTTTTAGCCACAACGGCAAGGATGGGTACCTCCCGCAAGGCGCCTTGGCGATCGATAAGTCAGGCAACCTCTATGGCACAGCCGCCAATGGCGGCAAAGGCGGCTGCGGCGTGTACGGTTGCGGAGTCGTGTTCAAGATCGTCCCGCCCGCGCCCTACTGAAACGGAAGCCCGCTCCGCAGGCATGCAACCATGCCGATGGATCATCCGTGCGGGCTCATCGAGCCGATGCCTGGCAGGGCGGAAGATTCTCTCTGGCGCTGCGCACTCACGGAAGAGGGCACCGGACGACCAAGACCCGCATGGGTTGACGGGACACTGTTTCTAATCCAGAGAGAAGCCCTCGCCGAGATAGACGCGGCGCACTTCCACATCGTTCCCCAATTCGTGCGGCGTGCCGGCGCGAAAGATCTTTCCCTCGGCGATGATGTAGGCCCGGTCGGTGACGCTCAACGTCTCGCGCACGTTGTGGTCGGTAATGAGCACGCCGATGCCGCTGGCCTTCAGGTCGAAGACGATCTTCTGCAGCTCCAGCACGGCAATGGGGTCGATGCCGCTGAATGGCTCGTCGAGCAGGATGAAATTCGGCTGGATGCACAGAGCGCGCGCAATTTCGACCCTGCGGCGCTCGCCGCCCGAAAGCGCATAGCCGCGCGTGGTGCGGATGTGCCCAAGGTTGAGTTGCCCAATCAGACGGTCGGTGCGCGCGCGCCGCTCGCGATTGCCCAGCGGCTGCGCCTCCAGCACCGCCAGGATGTTTTCCTCGACGGAGAGCTTGCGGAAGACCGACGGTTCCTGGGGCAGATAACTGATGCCGAAGTTGCGCGCCCGCAGATACATAGGCAGACGCGTGATCTCTGTCTCGTCGACCATCACGCGCCCCGTGTCGGGCGCCACGAGCCCCACGATCATGTAGAAGCTGGTCGTCTTGCCGGCGCCATTCGGCCCCAGCAGCCCCACTACCTCGCCGCGGGAGATCCGCAGGTTGACTCCGCGCACCACCTGCCGGCCTTTGTAGCTTTTGCCGATTCCCTCGGCGATCAGTGTTTGCATCGAGCGTGTCGTTGCGAGGGACTGAGGGGCTAAGGGACTGAGGGACTAAGGGACTAGGGACAAAGAAATTCGGATTAGGCTTTAGCGGCGAGGGAGAATCCCTACCAATTCGCTCAAATCCGGATCGCAAGCAAGTTCGTTTCGCACAGTCTCTCAGTCCCCTGAACCCTCAGTCCCTTAGTCCCTCAGTCCCTTAGTCCCTAGTCCCTGCCTTTCGGCGTCCTAGTCTGCGTCACCGTTTCATTCCCGCCGCCTTCGATACTGACGCTATCATCGCGACTATGGAAAATCAAAGCTTCGCCGGTGACGGTTCCCTTCTCGGGATCGAATAATTTCGGCGGAGCAGCCCCCGTTCCTGTCAGCACATAATCCTCGGTCTCGCCGGTGTACACCAGCTTCGTCCCAGTTCCGCGCCGGTCCTGCGAGGTCACCACCACGTGTCCCAGCGCGGTCATCGTATCCACCTGCGCCGAGCTGCCATTCTTGCCGGCATGATTGCCCGGCGGCAGCAGCATCACTTCCACTTCGTCGGAGACCGTATTGGCCGTCCCAGTCTCCGCTTCCACCCGTCCCCCGTCCATAGCCGTGACCACAGCCTTGCGCTCGGCGTCGGAATACTTCAGCGAACCGCCGCTGACGCGGATCACCGAAGGCTCGCCATTCCTCGATTCCTCCCGGTTAGACGACTTGGAGCCCGACACGTCCAACCCACCGCCGCGCGCGCTCACCAGCACCACGCGCACCGGATTGCGCGGATCGGTGCTCGTAGCCACGAGCGTCTCCTTCAGACGGTTGATCGCGATCTGCGGCGCCGCCACGGAATTCGCGTCCTGCCACAACCGCGCATTCCCGCGAAACGTGGCTTGGCCACTGCCCTGGTTCACTTCGGCCTCGGCAGCAATCACATGCGACGGCCCCTGCCCGCCGAGGCCAGCCATGGGCATCGATGCGCCCGCCGCCGGCCCGCCTTCTTTTGCCCCATCCTGCGCAAGCCATGTCGCTTTTACATTCCCATGGGCGAACGCCTCACTCGTCAATTGGGAAACGTCGATCTTGTCGCCGGTGAGCTGCATGGCTCCGTCATTCACCGCGGGGTTCTCGGTCAGGTGCATCCACTCGCCGGCATTTTCATAGTCCGCGTGGCCCGCCGTGGCGCGCATCGTCGCCGCGACCTCGCCCGGCTTTGCTGCAGGTTTTTGCGTAATGACTACATGCCCGTCCAGCGCGGCCGACTCGATCTCGGCCGTTCCCGCCGTCGGCGCCTTGCCTTGGCGCCTCGGCGCGCTGCTGGAATTCCCGCCGGTCGCCGCACCCGCCGCCGGCGCAGAGGAAAAATGCGTCACCAACCGGTCTCCGGCGCTCGTCTGCAGCGTGCCCGTGCCAGTTGTTTCCTCCAGGCTCGCGTGGCCCACACCTTGCAACTCGCTCAAAGCGCCGCCCGGCGCTAAATTGACCGTCACATCTTCGGCGGCGAGCCGCGAGGGCAACACCGGACCGCTTCCGGTTTGCGTCGTGGCCGTAATCGTCACGCCGCCCACGCCGTGAATCTGCTCCGGCTCGACACGGCTGTTGTCCGCACTCTGACGAAACTCGATATCCGCCACCGGCGACCGCCATGTGCGGATGGCCTGAAACGGCGCCGCCTCGCCCACGCCACGCTCGTCGCTGGTCAAATCCACTCCGCGCTCCAGGTGGGCGTGGCGCAATTCGCCCGTTTCGGTGAACTCGAGTTCGGCCGTGGGCGAAGTGCCATGCGCCCGCCGCTCGGCCTGGTCGGTGTGGGTCAGCGAATCCATCGCCACGCCTCCCTCAAGATGCCCCTGCCGAGGCTGGTTGTGCTCGTTGAACACCAGCCAGCCCTGGGGCGCGGACAGCCGCCCGTCCGTCGCCGTCGACATCGTGAATCCGCCGTCGGCGTCGAGGCGCACCGCCGAACCATCTTCGCGAAACACGATGGTCGCTTTGCCGGCCGTCGCCTCTCCGTTGCGAAAATCCGCCGCGGCCCCGCGCAGATTGCAGATCATGTCCCCGCGCTCGAACTCGGCATGATCCGCGTGCACGGTCACTGCCTCGCCGTTGCGCTTCAAATCGAGCTCAACTTGGCGATCGAGAATCAGCAGGCCCTGCTCCGAGTCATAGGTCGCGCCGATGGCGGTCCCCGAGCCTTGCGTCACGGAAAAGTCGACACGCTGGTCGGTGGTGGCGATGCCCGACTTGCGGTCAAAGCTCAGCCCGCTCGTCTTCACGCGCACTTGGTCGGTCGCAACCTGTGCGCCGGGTTTTGCCTGGCTCCCTCGCTGTCTGGCCGTCGCTGACGGCGCCGGAGCCGGCCGCGTCATCACGATTTCCACCGGCCCCTCGGCTTTTACAACCTGCGCCTGCTGGTCGTATTCGAATTCGTTCCCCACAATGCGATCGGCACGGCTGCCGTCCGGCCCGTAAAGCTCGATCTGGACGTCGTGCAACAGCGCATGGTCATTTTTAAGCTGAACGACTTTGGAGGCGTGAATTTTGTACTCGGTGTGCCCGCCGTGAGACTGCGTGTAGGTGACGCCGCTCGATTCCTGGCTGATGTCGATACCCAGGCGCTTGGGAATGTCGCGGTTCCGGAACAGGGCGTTCTTCCATCTGCCGAGGGCGAGAAACGCTCCCAAGGTAACCACCAGCAGCGCCCCCGCCACTAGCAAAATGGTTCGCAGCCGCTCAATGGTAAAACGCACAATTAAGTCCTGCCGAACTGCGGACGAACCGCGCGGTGGGAGGGTACAAGCTTCAGCTCGTACATCCGTGGCCCCGGGATGCTGGGGGTTTGCGCCCTTGAGGCTTTTTTCCCGTCCATCACAATCGCCGCTAATGAATCCCCGCTTGTATCTTTACAGCGAGGGTGCCCCATCCTTGCGGCGTCTTTGCTTTTGCCGCAAGGGTGGGATGAACGAATCGGCGCGCCCAGAGAACTAATTCACCGCTCCCAGCCGTGCGGCCAGCCGCTGCGCCAGGCTCTCGCCCAGTTCGCTCCACAGCAGGCGCGCGGTTGCCCCCGAGGCTTTCTCGACCGCACCGGCCAGCTCGACGAGCTGGCGGACGTTCTCTTCGACGTGGTGCGCCGCCGTGGTGACCAACTCGGTCTCGTCGTGCAGAAAGGCGGCGTCGGAGCCGAAATCGATGCGGATGTGGCCCTCCTGCTCATAGGCGCCGTCATCGAAGAGCGGGCCGTAGGCGGTGACGCGCGCCAGGCGCGGCTGCTTCACCCGTTGTTCAACCCCATTGTCATCCCGCGCGAGCTCCGAACGCATTGCGAGCGCCGCCGAAGGAACCGCATTCGGATTGTCATCTTGAGCGGAGCCCGAGTGCCGAGAGGGCGGGGTCGAAGGTTCTGCGGTTCGGCCTTCTGCCTCTACCTCCCACAGGCTCCAGCCGATTTGAAACTCGTAAGCATAGTCGTCGTGCAGCAATTCCAGCGCCTCTGCCACCGCGCGGCGCGGCTCGGCGCCCCGCTCGCCATGCCCATAGATCCGCTGAAAGACCGGCGGCTCATTCCAGTTGATGGGCCAAACCGTAGCCGAATAGACGCGCCTTTCGCCCCCGTGCGCGCCGAATTCGCCCAGCAC
>JASHTH010000071.1 GCA_030040655.1 Acidobacteriaceae bacterium
CTCTCGACCAGCGGACGAATCGCATCCATCGCGTGCGTGGGATCGTCGCGCGTTCGAATCAGGATCGGAAACTCATAGGCGTTCTCCTGCGGCATGGGAAGGTACACCTGGTCGGAGTCGCTGCCGTCCATCTGCGGGCCACGTATCTCGCGCGCGACGCCGATCACCTCGTACACGCGCCCATCGGGGACGATCTCCCCAGGCGGATGCCAGCCGAAGAGGTCCGTTCCCAGGCGCAGTGTGCGCCCAATTGGATTCTGTCCCGGCCACAACTGCTTGGCTGCCGACTCGCTCACGATCGCGACCGGCTCCGGCTGACCGAGTTGCGCCGAAAATCCGTGCCCGAAGAGCAACGGGATTCCCAGCGTGGCAAAGTAATTCGGACGGACATAGGTGTAGTAGAGATAGGCGCGCGTATTGCGCGGCGTGGGTCTTTGCCCATCCAGCGAAACCGCCGCACCGCGTAGCGCATCGTCGTCGGGCGCGCGCCCGAAGGTGACGGACGCGACACCCGGCAGCGCAGCCACGCGATCGGCAATCGTCCTTGCGATCACCTCCCTGCGCTCCGCGTTGTACTCGGCCTCATCGGGGAACTGCAGGTTGAGATCGATCACGCGCTTGCCGTCGTACCCTGTGTCCATCTTCAGCGCGCGGAGCGAGCCGTGGACGAGCATGCTTCCTGCGATCAACAGCACCAGCGAAACAGCGACCTGCGCAGCCAGCAGAGCGTCGCGAAGACGCCGGCCCCGTGCCGGAGAGACGGCCGCATTGGCCTTGAGCGCGGCGGCGAGCGCCGATCGCGAGCTCTCCAGCGCCGGCGCCAGTCCGAACAGTACGCCAGCGAAGACCGAGATCGTGAATACATAAGCAAAGGTCGCAAGGTCGGGCCGTACATGAGCCACAAACGTTCCCATGTTGGGCGGCAGCATTTCTTCACCTAAGCGCGCCAGAGCCGCCAGCACCGCCCAACTTGCCAGGAACGCCAGAGCGCCGGCAATCAGCCCGAGCAGGGCGCTCTCTGTCAGCAGTTGCCGAACCAGACGGCTGCGCCCTGCTCCCAGCGACATGCGCAAGCCGAGCTCGCTCTGCCGCGCTGCGGCTCGCGCCAGTTGCAAACTGGCCACGTTGGCGCAGGCGATCACCAGCACCAGCCCGGCCGCCAGCATGACGAGAAAAATCGCAAACTTCGGCCCCGGCGGCAACTTGTGCGGCAGCGGTGAAGCCGGCGAGAGCTGCGCCGCGGCCGGCTTGCTCAAATCCGAGTGAGGATCGTGCAGGCTGCGCAGATGTTCGGCCAGCAGATTCATCTCCGCCTGCGCTTCCCGGACGCTTACGCCCGGCGCGAGGCGTCCGAAGATCCGGCAGCACTGCCCGTTGCGATCGCGCAAGCTGCGGTCGCCGGGATGCACCAGAAGCTCGAGGCTCTGCGGCATCCAGAAATCGGGCACACCGACGCTGGTTCCCACAAAGTCGTGCGGAGTGATGCCGATGATGGTGAAGGCCGCGCCGTTGAGCCGGATCGCCTTGCCCAGGATCGATGGATCGCCGGCAAACCGCGCCTGCCAGTAATTCTCGCTGATCAGCACCGCCGGTGACTTTGCCAGCTCCATCTTGTCCTGTGAGGAGAAGACGCGTCCGCGAATGGCCGCCACGCCTAAGACCGAAAAGAAGTTCTCGCTCACGATCGATGCCGTTGCCAGCTCGGCGCGGGTGCGCGATTCGAATGGCGGCAAGAGTCCCCACCGCTCGAACAGCGAATTGCCTGAGGCCTGGCGCTGGCTCTCATCTCCCCCCGCGCCGGTCAGGATCAGCGGTTCGAACTCCTGCGCGAGGGCAATGAGCCCGGAGAACGATCGAAGACGGTCGCGATACTCCTCGTAATCGGGATAGCTGAAGTCGGCATCGACCGTGCCCGACTGGCGAACCATGGCCACATTGACCATGCTGCCCGAGTCGCGCGCGTCGATTCCGCGCGCGAACAGGGCCTTGTACGCGGTAAACACGGCCGTGTTCAGCCCGATGCCGAGTGCCAGCGCCAGCACCGCAATCGCGGTGAAGCTTACGTTGCGGAACAGCATGCGCATGCCGTAGCGCGCGTCCTGGAGGATCGATCGAATCAGCATCATGGAACGACTCTGTTTATGATGACGCAACGACATGGCAATTTGTGACGAGCATCTCCGCCGGGCCTGCCGCGCTGGCGCGATCGTCCTTCGCAAAGCCGGCCGGACAGTGCTTGCACACTTCGAACCGATTACCATGGAACACAGCGCCCCATGAAAGACTCGATCCACGTTTCCAAGGAGAACTACCTCAAGGCGATCCTCGAGGCGGAAGCCGAAGGCCGACAGGTGATCCCCGCCACATTGGCGCATTGGCTCGAGGTCTCGGCTCCCGCGGTGACCATGGCCCTTAAACGCCTGCGCCGCGACGGGTTGGTCGAGATGGGCGCCGACGGTATCGTTCGACTCACTGCGGCCGGCCGCGAGACCGCCTACCGGACCGCGCTGCGCCACCACCTCATTGAGCGCATGCTGAGCGAGCT
>JASHTH010000565.1 GCA_030040655.1 Acidobacteriaceae bacterium
CGGGGAGCGTAATCTCATATTCATTTTTGTGTCAAGAGTAAAGATGCAATTCATCATCAAAAACAGCTATTTATCGCTAAAATATGCCACTTTGTCCCGATCCCGGTTCCATGACGAGCGAGCGATATGGTCCAGGAAAAGCAGTAGTCAGTGAGAACCTGCGGCTCTGCATCGACGCTTCGCCACCCGGGACAATGCCTTCCTCGAGGCAGGCGCGCGCTACTTCTTGATGATTCCGAGGACTTCTTCCTCGCCCATGATCAGGTACTCTTCGCGGCTATAACGCCACTCCTGCAAGACAGCCCTACCGTTGCGACGTTGCCAGTGGAGAATTCCTCTGTGCATCACGTCAAGGCCGCTGAAGCCGTCTTAGCGTAGCAAGGCCGCCTCCCCCACGATTTCTGCCCTGTCCCTACGCCCGATCCCTGCCTCAAACCGAGCCGGCGCGTGATAGGGCCGAATTGGCACCGGAATGCCCTGTGAAACTTCCGAATAGGCGGTGATACGCCCGGAACGATGCTCAAGGGTCCTCGATGAGTGAATTGGCGATAATGCGCTCAGCGAGGTGTATTTCCAGTTGCAGGACCCGGGGGATCTCTTTTGCCCTTTCCGGCTCGCTGCCCTTCTCACCGCAGCTTCCCACACTCGACCCTGGCCTGCCTGAGGATAGGAAGGTCGGTGTCGGCATTTTTCCAGAGAGTGAGGAACTCCTGATATTCAGCCGTGCCTCCATTCCTGTCACCCGAAAGCACACGGGCTCTTGCCAACTGCAAGTGCGCCAAAGCACCGATCGGATCGGCAAGGACGACGCCGGGATGATCAAGAACCTTTTGGAATTCGGCCTCCGCTTCCCGCCCCTGCCCTGCCTCAAGGTACGCCTGACCGCGCACGTGGGCGGGATATAGCCCTCCGAACTTAGCGAAGAAGGCTGTCCCCGGCATGGCGAAATCGTAAGGGATGGCTGTCTGCAGGCATTCGATCGCGTCCATCGGCGTCTTCCGGGAAAGTGCGAAAAGGGCGCGCAGTGTGGGGAGATACTCAAATTGCACGGGAGTATCCTCCGGGAATCGTTTTGCCAGCTCGTCCATCAGCTCTTGCGCACCGGAAGCGTCGCCTGCGAGCAGCAGGGCAAACGCCACGGCATACTCCACATCGCGGCCCCTGCCCAATGTGAGTGCGGTCCGAGCCTGCTCTTTCGCCTGATCGCAATTCCCGAAATGTGCTTCGCACACCGCCTCGGCAGCCAGGTAAATGGCGGCCGTCTCCCGGTCCCCGATCTGTTCCGCCAGGCGGATTGTATGCTGCCACTGGATTCTGGCCTTTCGCATCTGTCCACAGCGCGCCATGACCAGCGCCTGATGGTGCGACATCCAGCCTTCCGCCTCAAGGTTTCCGCGAGCTCGATCGATTTCGCGGTGCATCCCAACTTCGTCGCCACGGAGAAACGCGAGATAGTAGCGCTGGACCAGGAACTGCGGAAATTCCAGCTTCCGCTCTGCGGCCCTTCCCAGAGCGGCCGCGGCTTCCGTGAATCGGCCAAGGCCAAGGTTGTGGTCGACCAGATTGCCATAGGCATGAGGAACGCCCGGATTGAGCCGAATGCAGTGCTCGGCTGCCTGGATTCCCCGTTCATACTGGCCAGTTCCCCGTGTCCCCCATCCGCCCAGGACTCCCCAGGCCCGGAAGTCACGCGGATAGGCTTGTACCCATGCCTCGATCGTCTCCAATTCCTTCTGCAGATTTCCCGTAACTTGTCGGTCGTAGAGAAACAGGATAAAGAGCCTCTCCTGATCGCTCACTCGATCCCGCAACTCATACGCTTTGAGCGTCGGCTTAATCGCCAGGTCGGTTTGTCCCAGGTTCGAGTAAAAGAACCCTAAATCGGCTTGCGCCATGGCGAATTCCGGATCGATGTCGATAGCGCGCTGGAGGTGGGGGATGGCGGCAGCAAAACCGCGGGCGAATGCCGCCTTGCGGGCGGCACTGTACGCCTTCAGTGCTTCCAGCGAGTGCGTGGTTGCCTCTTCCAGCGGCGTCGAGTGCTCTTCGATCGCAGCCATCGACTCACCCAACCGGGCCCGGATTTGAACGGCTATCCGCGTGAGCACGCTCAGAACCTCTTCTTTTCTCACAGCTTGGCCTTGCTCCTGGGCCAGAATGTCTCCGGTCCGGCAGTTCCTGGCACCCACCCACAAGACATACTGGCTTCCGAGGCATGCAATCGAGCCTTCAAGGACAACCGTGCTGCCCGTTCTTTCGCAGATTTCCTGCGCGATCTCGACTGTAAGGTGCGTCTCGGACGGCCGGTTCATGAAGCGCAGGACCTGTTGAGCCTGTTGATCTGAGACGACGGTTAGGGATGGTGACTGCTCCAGTTGCAGAGACAAGCCCTGGCGAAGAATGTCATCAAAAACCGGATCGCCTGTCTTGTTCTCGAATTCGCCGAGCACCACCTTGTTCTTCCCGGTGGGTACTGCGGGCTGAAACGGTGACGAATCTGCGACAGCAAACTGCCGACTACTCAGTTTTGGGACCGCGGCCAGTTCGCTTTGTAATTCGGCAGCTGACTGCCAGCGGCGTCTTGGATCTTCCTCCAGACACCGGCTTACGATTCTCTCCAGCTTGCGTCGTCGGATGTGCCTTCGCCTGGGGACCGCTCGCTCGCCCGTCAGCATCTCGTATAGCAGCAGGCCAAATGCGTAAATATCGGTGCGTGCATCGGCGGGTTTGCCTTCCCGCTGCTCCGGAGCCATGTATGCCGGCGTGCCGATCACCGCTCGTTCGCCGGTGAGGGTTGGGTCTCCCTGCAGCGCCGCCAGTCCGAAATCGAGAACCTTGACGCCGGATTTCGCGATCATGATGTTGCCGGGTTTGAGATCACGGTGAACGACGCCCTTGGCGTGCGCTTCAGCCAGAGCGGCTGCAACCTGCGAGGCATACAGGAGCGTTGTGGTGAGGGGCAGCGGTCCGCGTTGCAGCCGCGCCGCCATCGTTTCGCCTTCTACCAACTCCATCACCAGGTAGTTAGGGCCAACATCGTAGAGCGTGCATATGTTGGGATGGTTCAGTGACGAGATCGCGCGTGCCTCCCGCCCGAAACGAGCACTGAACCGCTCGTGCATAGTTTTGATGGCGACCGCACGGCCCAAACGGGTGTCCACGGCCAGAAAGACCTGGCCCATGCCTCCTTCGCAGAGCTTGCTCTCGATTCGATATGGCCCCAGAGAACTTCCCGCTGCCAGCCCGGCGACGATCGAGTCTTCCAGCAGTTCCGGGGCGTTCTCGAGGGCGGGCCGGTCCAGGAATGCGCCACCGCCGGGCTGTGCGAGCAACAATTCTATTTCGTGGCGTAGATCGGGGTCGGTCTGGGCCAGCAGCACCGCGCGTTGGCCGGCACTCGCCTCTCGAGCCGCATGGTACAGCTCCTCAATTTGCCGGAACCGCTCAGGAGTCATCATCGTGGTACCGCTGATGATTCCGCCGTTTTCGGTGTCAATTCCCGCAACAACCAGGCTCGTGCGAGATCCCAGTCGCGTCTTACCGTGCGCGGAGAAATGTTCAGCGCTGCAGCGATCTCCTCCTCGGTTAATCCACCGAAATAACGCAGCTCGACCACCCTGCCCTGACGCGGCGCCAGCTGGGAGAATGCCGTCAGGGCTTCATCGAGCGCGAGGATGGACCGGTCGGGCGCGGGGGACAATATTGCGGATTCATCCAAACTGATTTTGACAGGCATTCCGCCACGTCGACGCGAACCGCGGTTACGAGCGGCGTCCACCAGGATGCGCCGCATCATCTGGGCCGCGATGGCAAAAAACTGCGCGCGCGCCTGCCATTCGATGTTGGTCGCGTCGACCAGGCGCAGGTAGACCTCGTGGACTAACGCCGTCGTTTGGAGGGTATGGCCCCGGACTTCGTTTTTCATGGACCGCCGCGCCAGCCGGCGCAGTTCGGGATAGACGTGTTCCGTGAGGCGGCCCAGAGCTGCTTCGTCACCACTGCCCCAGGCTTTCAACAGACACGTGATTTCCTCACTCCGCGCGTCCATGGGTTTCACGCCCCCGGGGGTTTGAAAGAAATATACAGAAACCTGGCCGCTTTTGGGCGTTCATTTCCGCCTGTACCGGCAGAAGGAGAACAGGCGTTCAGACTGATCTCCTCTTGCAACGGAAAAACCTCATGAACGCAAAGGAGAGACCATGAAACACAGCAACACAGCAATGGCTTTAACGATCGTCTCAGTCTTCGCACTGGCTCTGGTTGCAGGACCCGCAGCGAAAGCCGCCGACAAGGAGTGCTCCAATGCTATCCTGAGCGGCACCTACTCAGATCAAGACAGCGGCGCCATCCTTGGAGTCGGGCCCTTCGCCGGTGTCAATGTGGACAGCTTCGATGGAAAAGGCAACATGACGGTCACCGGAGTGCTCAACGTGAACGGCAACGCTTCTCCGGGGGTGGAGACTGGAACCTATACAGTGAACCCTGACTGCACCGGCACTTACACGGTCGAAGGCGGAGGCTTGACCATCAACGCCTTTTTCGTGATCGATCACGACGGGGACGAACTTCAGATTGTCGTGACGGATCCCGGTACCGTAATCAACTGCGTGGCACGGAAGCAATTTCCAGAACACCACGACTCAAGGCGATGATGCTGTTCTCCAGTTGGTGGAATGGCCGGATCGCTGAAATCCGGCCATTTCATTCGTTGGCGTCGACAGGAACGGATAGTTGGCTGTTTCCACCTCAAATGACGCCTTCACACCAACACGCTCGTTGACAGAATTCTGGGCGTATTGTCGCCTTTCCGGAACTTTGCCGCGTCTTCGCCCCTGAAACTTCCGGAAAGGCGGTGACACACCCGCGACTAAAGGTACGGACCGCTACGGTTGGCCGGTGTTGTCATGGGCGATCGAAGGAAGCGCCATCGATCGCAAACGTTCCGCGAACCGCGGGTCACCGCGCAGGCTGTCCCAATCCGGTGCGACCGCCAGGTGAACGAGTGCTGGGTCGCGGTGCGCGATGGCCTGATCAAGGCAGTCGA
>JASHTH010000566.1 GCA_030040655.1 Acidobacteriaceae bacterium
AGCTCCCTCACCAGATCCTGGCGGCTTACGGTTATCTCCATCGTTGCCCCCTGCGCAGCCGGCTTGTCTACCGCAGTCTCGACCACTGGCATCGCTCACCCCTCAACGAAGGAAGCATACCCCATCGGCTACTCTCCAGAGTATCCTGCGGTTCCTAAAGACGGCCGCGCTCCCCTTCGGCTTTGATTGTATTCATCTTCCGGCTCGATTGCGCGTGGAAAACGAGTGCCGATCTCTGGATTCCGCGATGCCGTCGCTAACGTTCCTCATGCCTTCGGGCCATGATCGGATGAGCAGCAAGTTGTTGCGGCGAAGGCGTGGAGACAACGGACGGGGATGAGGATTTCCTGTGTAAGAGATAAACAAAGACAGCCCTAACCGTAGTTCAGGCTGCAAAAGTGGAAATGCTCTTCAAGTTCCTGGCGGGAGAGGTGTTGGAGTATGCCGACGATTTCTAAAACACGGCTGTGTAATTCAGGAGAATTGGAAATCGGGAATTGTCGCTTCACGCAAGAGACGAATTTCCCACGGTTCGCACAATGGGACTGGAAAGCCATGTGGAAAGGCGCGCACTTGTGTGCAGAGGGCGTTTTGAGCATTGCGCAAGGAAGATTTACGACGATCTCGCGTTGCACAGGAGCAAGCCTTTCCGGCGATTGAAGGAAATTGCATGCTTTGAAAGCAGCGAGCGAAGGCCGGCAAGTAGGCAAGGGAGCTTTTCCTGCGAAATCGGGGGCGATTCCCACCTGTGCGGCAATGAGCGGTCGATTCCTATTCCCGGACACCGGGGCCGGAAAAGCCGCATCTTGTGATCTGAACCACTCGAGATCCCCCTTACACTGGGCCCGTTGGAGGGACCCTGGTTGTGGCCATCGACGTGGGGCGATTGGAGGACCAGCTTCTTCAAATGTCCAGCGAAGGCGCACCGGGGCGCGAATTCTGCGACTCGATTGCCGAGCTGGCGCGCACCGGCCGGTTCGCTTTGTTGCGCGATGTGCTGCCTCCGCTCGTTTACGACGAGCTTTGGGAGCGATACCAGCAGAATCCCGGCGCCTTTGTTGCCGGATGGCGCCGGATGGCCCAGGAGATGCGGCAAGGGTTCGTCCATCACGCGCGCCAGCGGCTCACTTCGCTTACGCGTCTGCAGCACGTCTCAAGCTTGGCTGCGCCGCCAGTGTGGCAGGCAGTTCAGCGCGCGTTGGACGCCCAACAGAACGATCTGCTGCGCACTGCTTTCGCGCTGGAGCTTCTCGGGCTTGTCGAGCCGGCCGTGCTGCGCGCCACGCATCTGCGTGAGTGTGTTGTCTCGGCGCCGAGTTCCGAAGAAGCCGATCGCTACCTGGACGAAGCCACCCGATGCTACTTCTTTGGCCTGTTTACCGCCTGCGCCGTGATGTGCCGCTCGGTTCTCGAAGAGGCGATCAAGCAAAAACTGCCGGTGCCTTTGGCGCGATTGATCCGCAGCCGCTATCGCAATGCAGCTACCCTGGGCAACCTGCTCCATGAAGTCAACGACAACCTGCGCCAGACCGGATTCGATGCCGGCTTCCCGCGCGTAGCCAACCAGGTGAACGATGCCGGCAAAAAGGCTGTTCACCAGGGTCTACTTTCCGAAGACGAAGCCCGCCTGTGCCTGCAGAACGCCCGCGAAGCGCTGCAGTTGCTGCTGAGGAAATGAACCCGCAGGCAATTCCGAATCTCGCGGCGTCTCCCCTCCCTGGACGCTGGACCGTCGCTCCGAATGCCCCTCTCTTATACTGATCTCTGCATGTCCTACGCGGCCGCAATCGAGCAGCTGAACTCGCTGGTTTCGGAGCTGTACGCCGGACCCGGACACACGCGCCGCAGATTCTCGCTCGACGAGATTCGCGTACTGGTCGAGCCGCTGGGCCATCCAGAGCGGCGTTTTCCATCGGTGCTGATCGCCGGTACCAACGGCAAAGGCTCGACTGCAGCGACGCTTGCCTCGATCCTCACGGCCAGCGGACTGCGCACCGGCCTGTACACTTCGCCGCACCTGGCCCGCGCCAACGAGCGCATCCGCATCGATCGAGCCGAGATTTCCGACGATGCTTTCGCCGCGTCGTACTTCCGCGTTCACGATGCCGCGCAGCAGCTCGTGCTTGACGGCCGCCTGCAGCAGCTTCCTAGTTACTTCGAAATGCTGACCGCGCAGGCGTTTCTCTGCTTTGCCGAGACGCCGGTCGACATCGCGGTGCTGGAAGTGGGGATGGGTGGACGTCTGGACGCGACCAACATCGCCGACCCACTGCTCTCGATTGTCACCGACATCTCGCTCGACCACATGGAGTGGCTGGGTACGACGATTGCCGAGATCGCGCGGGAAAAGGCCGGCATCCTGCGGCCGCACGGCACGCTGATCACGCTGCCCCAGCATCCTGAAGCAAACCAAGTTCTCGGCGAGGCAGCCATGTCGCTCGGGGTTCGTGGGGTGAGCGCGGCGCCTTATATGCCTGGGATCGGTACGCCAGCCGCAGAGCCATACTGGATTGACTCCTCGGGAGCGACGATCGAAGTCGACTCTCCGCTGAAGGGAGTTCACCAGCACCGCAACATCGCCCTAGCCATCGCCGCCGCGGTGGAACTCGCCGAGAATCATGGCTTTCCGGTCACGCCGGGCTCCATCGCGACGGGGATCCGACAGACGGTTTGGCCGGCGCGGCTGGAACGCGTCTCCGCACGAGGCGTCGACTGGATTCTCGATGTGGCCCACAACCCTGCCGGCGCCTGGGCTTTGCGCGCCGGCCTCCACGATATCTTGGCGGGCGATCCGCCGCGGACCCTGATCTTCAGTTGCCTGCGCGACAAGCCCATCGCCGAGCTGGCGCAAATTCTCTTTCCCATCTTCGAGCGGGTCATCTTCGCGCCGATTCATTCTTCGCGGGCGGCGTCCCTGGACGATCTCTTGGTTGCGGCCAACGCCATGGGTACGCCCGCGGTTGCCGCGAATTCCGTCGGCGAAGCGCTCTGCCTTGCCACTGCGGATCGCGACGCGCGCGCCGATGGCGCCATCGTCATCTCGGGGTCTCTGTACCTGGTGGGCGAAGCGCGCACGCTGCTCCTCGACGGAGGCGATGCGCGGCCATGAGCCGACCGCCCAGCCCGCTGCCGCGGCTATATCGTTGGCGGACCAATCTCATCCAAGCTCCGCTTTTCTTTCTATTTACAGGGATCTGCGGATCGCTGGCGCTGCTGGTTTCCCTCTTCGACCGCCGCGGCCGCGTGCAGCATCGCATCGCGCGGATCTGGGCGCGACTGAGCGTCTGGAGCACCGGATCTTCGCTCGAGGTGCGGGGCGGCGAAAATCTCGGCCGCTTTCCCGTCGCCGTCTATGCCGCTAACCACACCTCGTACATGGATACGCCGGTGGTCTTTGCCGCTCTGCCCTTCCAATTCCGCATCCTGGCCAAGAATGAGCTTTGGTCCATGCCGTTCATTGGCTGGTACTTAGGCCGCTCCGGTCAGATTCGGATCAACACCGAGAACCCGCGCGCCACGTTGTCGAGCCTGGGCGGCGGGGTGCGGGCCCTCCGCGCCGGTATGCCCCTGTTCGTCTTTCCCGAGGGTGCCAGGACACCTACGGGCGAGCTGCGGAGCTTTCTCTCTGGGGCGGCCTATCTCGCCATCCGCGCCCAGGTGCCGCTGGTTCCGATTGCGCTAAGCGGTGTCTACGATCTGCTGCCGATTCACACCCGCCATTTTTATCCCGGCAGACTGGTTCTCACCGCCGGCGAGCCGATCCAGACCGCCGGAATGCACATGCACCAGGCCGAGGAACTGACCGAGAGGCTGCGGACGGCGATCGAGGAACTGCGCGGCCAACCCGCTATAGCACTTTCAGAGTGAAGTAGTCCGAAGCAAGAACGCAAAGTCGACGCGACCGCCAGGGATCACCAACGACGTTTCTTCGTCGTTGGGGCGGGATCACCAGGAGGCGGTGACAGTGAAATCCGTCGGAAAGGCCGCCATAGCGCTGAAAATTCGGTAAAGATTTGGAAGGAAAAGGGATCGCTGGCTACCGGGGACTGCGGTGCCGTAGCCGGATCCCGAAGCATAGTCAGGCATTTTCGAACTCGGCAAACGTGATCAGGTGCCCTGCCGGATCCGTTACCGTGAACTCCGTCGAGCCGTAGAAGGTTTCGTGAATCGGCACTACGATCTGCGCACCTTCCATCGCGGCAAATACGGCTTCGAGGTCGTCAACTTCGAGGAAGAGGAACGAAGTACCGCGCTGGAACGCCTGCGCTACTTCCGGGTTCTGCTCCAGGCTGTCGTAGCTGCCGTACATCAGTTCGATGGGCCCTTTCTGGAGGGCGGCGAAGGCAAGATTGTCCCCTTCCGGCACCTCGATCGTCTTTTCGAAGTGCAGCCGGTCGACCCAGAACCTGACGCATGCTTTCACGTCCCCGGTGTACAAATTGCTTGTCATCTTCTTGATTGCGATGGACTTCTCGATGGTCGATGTCATGGTCTTCTCCTGTGATTCCGCAAAGATGTTTGAAGCCGAATCTTGTAGATTGCGACCGTCACGACGGTTCGAGCACTTCGGGCCCCCGAGAAGGTCGCGTCTAGTCTTGTTTAGACTAGTAATCTCGTTTAGACTAGCTGCAGGTTGAGATTATGTCAAGCGAAAAACTGACCACCCCGGATCTAGTGCTTTTGAGCCTGCTCGCCGAGCAGCCGATGCATGGCTATGAAGCCAACGCGCTCCTTGAGGAGCGGAAGGTGCGCGACTGGGCCGGCGTTTCCCGGCCGCAGGTCTACTATTCGCTCGAAAAACTGGCGCGGCTTGAGTTGATTGAAGAGGCCGACGCCGCAGGCGAGGGAACCGGGCCGGAACGTCGCATCTTCGCGACGGCTGAAGCCGGCAAAGAGGCGTTGGCCGACGCTCTCGAGCGCGAGGAATGGACGCAGCACTTGGAGCGGCCACCGTTTCTCACCTGGCTGGCTCTGTCCTGGCAATGCCGGCCGGGGGTCTTTAAGAGGCAACTCCAACGAAGGCAGGAGTTCATTCGCGGCGAGCTCGGACGCAAGCAGAAGATTCTTCAGGACGTTCTCAGCGAAGTCGGACATCCCTATCATGAAGCCGTCTGGATGCTGAGCTTCACTCTCGACCAGCTGCGAGTGGAGCTGGCCTGGCTGGAACAGGTCGCGCGGGAGCTCCCCAAGCGCGCCGCTCGGAATCCCGTCTACGAGGCCATCCTGACCGGCGAATCGTTGAGGAACGTGGACCTCTGAGCCCTGAGGAAGCGACCGGAATCCGCCAAACGGCCGTCTATCGTTCATCCGCCTATCGGGCAATTGGCTTCGTTCGTCAAATCTGCAGGATTCAGCCTACATTCGATGTTGGTCGGCACATACTGGGAGACCGTAAATGAACCGCCTCGAGCTTTTGCCCGCCGTTTTGGGATTGTTGGCAAGCGCTCTCGCACAGACACCGCCGGCCCGACCGTCGGTTCTGCTGGAAACAGCCGACGGGCAAAGCACCTTCCGCATCGGCGAGCGCATCCCGGTCAAACTCACCTTCAGCAATCCTGGCGTCAAGGGATTCATCGTGGCGCCGGTGATCTCTTCGGTGCGCGGCGGCGAGTTCGACTGCAATTGGTTCACAGCCACCCCGACATTCGGCACCACAGACCCGCTCGCCACGTATTTCAAGCGGGAACGTTTGCTCACCGGTCACGGCTGGCCCTGGGGCAATTTCACGAAGCCGGTTGAAGCGGGGACCGACCTGAACCAGTGGATTCGATTCGACCGACCCGGCAATTACACGGTCACGCTAACAAGCTCATGTGTTCAGCCCGGTTTCGGGAGCTCCGACTACCGGCTGACGGCGACCATCGCGATCCATATCGTCCCGGCTACACCGGAGTGGCAAGCCGAAAAACTCAAGCAGATCGTCGCCGTCCTTGACCGTGAGGACCGCGCGGCGGGCGAAGCTGCCAGCGACCTCCGCTACCTGGCCACGCCTGCTGCGATCGACGAGATGACTTCGCGGCTCAGAAAACGCGATTGGTTGGAAGAGGCCTGCTCGATGGGCTTGGTTGGCCTTCCGGACTCGCTTCGCGATATTGCCATCGCCTCGATGACGAAGCGGATCGAGGATCCGGACTTTCCTGTGAGCCGCCAGTTCTTCTCGACGATGTCTTTCCTTCATGTGGCGCCGGGCTCGGACAAAGAGGGCGTCCGCCAACAGGAAGAAGCGTATCGTCCCGAGCTTCTTCAGGAGATTTTCGCAGCGGTGTCGAAGAAGACCTCCGCGGCCCGCGCCGTGACTGTACAGACGCTTACCGACGAAGGCGGGTACATCCGGGATTCGAAGATCGACGCGCAAATCAGTTCGCTCCTCTCTACGTCTTTCCTCGACCTGGACGATCAGAGCCAGGTGAACGATCTCTACCTGAGATGGGACCGGCTCGACTCGCCGGCCTTCCTGACCATCCTGAAGAAACTTGCCACTTTGCCCTCGAATCACACGGGCGAGCCTGGCCCGTATACCAATGAGAGCCTCAAAACGATCGCCATTCACCGTTGGTACCAGCTCGATCCCGCGGGTGCGCACCAGGAGATCCTCGCCGAGGTCGGCAGCCAGTCGCCGGCCTTCACTGCCGAGGATTTGAGCTTTCTTCCGCCTGAGCAGATGCCGCAGTTTGAACCGATCTGGGCCAAGGCATTCCTCGCCACAACCGACCAGTTGGCGGAACGCGTCCTCGGTTCGCTTCTGGTCCGCTTCGGCGCCGGCGCCGCAACTCCGCAGATGATCCGCAAGCTCGCCGAACGGCCCAAGCCATATTCGTGCGACGCGCATGTCTATGTCCTCGCGTATCTTATTCGCTTTAGCCCGGATGAAGCGCGCCCGCGCCTTGAGCACGAAGTTGCCACCAACGAAGGCGATTGTGGAGCGAACCTGTTTGATTGGATCTCTCGGCAGGCGTCCGGTCCGGTGCTCAACGATGTCGCGGTCAAGGAGCTGGATAACCCTGACCCGTCGCGCGTGCTAGATGCCGTTCGCTACTTGACTGCATTTGGAAGGAAACAAGACCGCGAGCCGCTCCTGCGCCATTATGTGCAGTGGGCAGACGCTCACCGTGGGAAGACGAGCCCGCTCGATACTCCGCCCCCGCTCGGGGCTGGGGCTGAGATTCGGCCCGAAGATGCTGTCTACGAATGGCTGCTCGGTGAGGAGCTTGGCAATGCGCTGCTCTCCAATCAGGGCTTCTTCGCCGATGCGGAATTGATTGCGCTGGTGATGAAGCGATGCGTGGGAGAGGAGATGCGAGGGACGCTTCAGACCACGGCGAATCGTGCGACTCCGCCGTACGATGTTGTAGTCCTGGATCCGTCCACTCTCCTCGGCCCAGGCTGGGCCCAACCAGGCAGCGTCGCCCAATATGCCCCGATGTCGATGCAGCTCCTGGATGAAAAGGTGGGCCAGTTTCCTCCAGGCAGCAAGTTCATTCTGAGTCGAATTGGGATCGGTTCGAGCGATGGCCGGCTGCTGAGGGAAGAGGTGCATGCGATCTTCGCTCGCCACCATTTCACGCTGGAAGATGCGCCGAAATGAGCGAACCCGAAGCGCTGGACAGGAGCGAAGAAAATGCGAGGATAGTTAGGGAGGGGCCTAATCTGCTCACGGAGGGAGATCGATGATCATTGAAATGCGCACCTACAAGCTCAAGCCCTGCTGCCGAGAGAGATTTCTCGATGTTTTCCGCTCGAAGTCGATTCCGGCCCATGCCGAAATCGGAATGAAGATTGTAGGGCCGTTTCTCTCGGTCGAAGACCCCGATGTGTTCTTCTTCATGCGCGGCTTTCCCGATCTCGAATCGCGCGAGCCGATGAAAGCCAAGTTCTACGAGGGCGAGCTATGGAAGCGCGAGCTCGAAGATGTGCTGATGCCGATGATCGAGAAGTACGACGCGGTTCTGGTTGAAGATAAAGAAGGTCTGATTCACTGGTGAGTGTCCTACGGTAGGATTCGCCGTCCGTGGACGATTCCGCTCGCGAGGGACGGCAAAGGCTTACACTGGATTCTTCATGAGCGTTCGCATTGCCATCCCCGAACCGACAAGCCTCGACGAGGCTTATAACGCGAGATCGCTCCCACCTTATCTCGACGCTCTGCGTTTTTCCGGCGCCGAGCCGGTCGTCCTTGCTTTGAACTTGCCGCAGGAGGCGGTGGCGCAGATTCTTGCCGGAACACAGGGAGTCCTGCTGCCGGGCAGCCGGTTCGACATCGATCCGCAGGCCTACGGAGAAGCGCGGACTCGCGAATGCGGACCTTCGGATCCAGCGCGGACCGCTGTCGACGAACTTCTGCTGCAGGACGCATTTAATCTCTACAAGCCGATCCTGGCGATCTGTGGGGGGATGCAAGCGCTCAACGTGTGGAGGAACGGATCTCTGATCCAGGACCTCAAGACCGCGGTCAATCACCAGCCCGGCCGCGACGTAAATCAGGCCCACCGCGTGCGCGTCGAGTCCGGATCGCGGCTGGAAGCGCTGCTGGAGGCCGGGGATCGAGGAGATCCCTGGGTGAATTCGAGCCACCATCAGGCCATTGGAACCTTGGGTGACAATCTTATCGTGACCGCCATTTGCCCGGAGGACGATGTGGTCGAAGCCGTCGAGCTCGCATCCGCGGAGCATTTCGTTCTCGCCATCCAGTGGCACCCCGAGCGGACTTTCGAAACGAGCGCACTCTCGCGAGCGATTTTTGCCGAGCTTGCACGGAATGCCACAGCCTGGCAGCCGCGTTCCGTTCAGGAATCCGTCGCTGGATGATGAAAGAGCCGGCGCGGTCTTTTCATCTGAATGGACTGCTCGAAGAGGCTGGTCTGCCGGTTCTCGATCCATCGCTAACGGACCGGTTCGCAGCGTATCTTTCGCTGATTCTTCGCTGGAATCGGCGCGTCAATTTGACGGCGGTCCGTGAGGTGGATGGAATTCTCCGCCGACATTTCGTCGAATCGATCTTCTGCGCGAGGGCCTTGCCGGCTGGGATCGGCAGTCTGCTCGACTTCGGGTCCGGCGCCGGATTCCCGGGAATCCCGATTGCGCTTTGCCGGCCGGAGATTGCGGCGACTCTTGCCGAATCGCAGGAGAAGAAGGCGGCGTTCCTACGCGAGGCGGTGCGACTCCTCGGTCTCTCTGCCACAATTTATGACGCGCGAGCCGAGACGCTGAACGAGAAGTTCGACTGCGTGGTGCTCCGCGCGGTGGACCGGATGGGCGAGGCGACCCACGCAGGAGCCGGCTTGGTCGTGCCGCGCGGTTGGCTGACGCTGATGACAACTTCGCGAGATTTCGGAAGGCTGCAAGAAGAGGCTGGAGGTACGTTTTCCTGGAACGAACTTTTGAGGCTTCCCGGCAGCGAAGATCGCGTGCTTGCGCTTGGGCGGAGCATCCATCTATCCGAATGACCTCCGCCAGTCGGCAGGGTTCCACGTGGAACGACTCGGAGCCAAAATGCCTCGGTTCCACGTGGAACAAGCCACCCCTCTTCAACCCGAAAAAGACCGCATTGGCGAGTGACAGAAGCTGCGTAGTTTTCCACCGCGACCCTGCGCGAGAGGCGGATATGTTCGTGATCGGCGCCTTCCGCAAAACCCCTTGCGCAGCCACGGCTTGTCGGCAAATCTCGACCCGAGGCTCGGGATGCTTTCCACAGTTTCGCCGCGTTCTCCACACTTGTGATTCTCTCTTCTGTGGCCATCACCCGCAGTACTCTTGAATGGCAATGGGCAAAGTGCTGGGCGTGGTGAATCAGAAAGGCGGGGTGGGCAAAACCACGACTGCGATCAATCTCGCCGCCAGCCTTGCAATTGAGGGACTGAAGGTCCTCCTCGTCGACTGCGACCCACAGGCGAACGCTACTTCAGGCCTCGGATTTCAGCGCGACGACAACCGTCATTCGATTTACGAAGTGCTGATGGGCGACTCGCCGGCAGATCAGGTCATTTTGTCAACCGAAATCGAGCGGCTGTGGCTACTGCCAGGTTCGAAAAACCTGACGGGCGCGAACGTCGAGCTGGCCACCGCGAGCGACCGCGCATTGCGACTGCGTCGCGCGCTGCAGCCCTTGCAAGCAGACTACGACCTCGTGATCCTGGATTGTCCGCCAGCGCTCGACCTCCTCACGCTGAATGCGCTGGTCGCCGCAGGTACGCTTATGGTCCCGATGCAGGCCGAGTACTTCGCCCTGGAAGGGATCACCGAGCTGATCTCGACCCTGGAGCGCGTTCGCGCCGCCTATAATCCGGAGCTCAATATCGAAGGAATCTTGCTCACCATGTACGACGACCGCACCAACCTGGCCCAGCAAGTGACAGAGACGCTTCGCGAACATTTCAAAGACCGGCTGTTTCGCACGGTGATCCCACGCAATATCCGCCTGGCCGAGGCGCCGAGCCACGGTAGACCGGTTGCTCTTTACGATCCGCGGTCCCGCGGCACTCAGGCCTATTTCGAGCTGGCCGGCGAGTTTCTAGCCCGCAACCAGATCGAGTCACCGCGAGCCGCGCGGCGAAAGTCCGCTGAGGCCGTGAAACCCGAAGCGAAGATTCGTTTCTGGCCTTACTCCTGACCGGCCGAACGGCTGGCCGGTCTTTTCGCGCGCAAATGTCAGAGTACGACAATTGTTGACTGTACACCTGCCTATGTTGAGGTTCAGGCGCCATGACCACCGCAACTCCCGAAACAAAGCGCCGCGCTCTCGGTAAGGGACTGGACTCACTGCTCCCACGTATTCCCGCCGCTGCCGGATCCGCAACGGAGCACGAAGGCGGCAAGCCGCGAGAGATCCCGCTGGAACAGATCGATCGCAATCCCTTTCAAACGCGCTCCCGTGTGAACGAAGAGCAACTCGCCGAGCTTGCGGCTTCCATCACGGCCAACGGCGTGGTGCAGCCGGTTCTCGTACGCCCACAGTCCAACGGGCGCTTTCAGCTCATCGCCGGCGAGCGGCGTTGGCTGGCCTCAAAAAAGGCAGGCAAAGAGACGATACCGGCGATTCTGCGCCAAGTGTCGGACGAGCAGGCGATGGAGATCACTATCGTCGAAAACCTGCAGCGAGCCGACCTGAACCCGATGGAGCAGGCACGCGCCTTCGAAAGGCTTTCACGCGAGTTCCACATGACCCAGGAGCAGATGGCGACGCGCACGGGAAAAGATCGGGCCTCGGTGTCTAATTTCCTTAGATTGCTAAAGTTACCCTCAACAGTCCAGGCCCGGGTCGAATCGGGAGAGCTCACTTTCGGACACGCACGAACGCTGCTGGCTTTGGAGCATAGCGAGGAGATTGAAAAAGCTGCGCAGAAAGTCGTTTCGTCTTCGCTTTCTGTTCGCCAGACGGAAGACTATGTGCACCGGTTGCTCAACCCGGAGCGCGCGGCGAAGAAAGAGCCGAAGCCGGAACTGCCGGTCGACCCCAACGTGCGCGACGCCGAAGAGCGTCTGCAACGGGCGCTAGGGCTCAAGGTGCACATCGAAGACAAAAACGGCCGCGGGCGAGTGATCATCGAATATGCGCGGCTGGAGGACTTCGATGCGTTCCTGGAGCGTGTGGCGGGAGAGTGACGGAATCCGGCCCTCACGCCGCCCTGCATCGACACCCTCGAACGCGGCCGACTATGCCTGGTCGATGAACAGCACAAGAATTCTGCTCGCCGCCGCGATCGAAACCTTGGAGGATGGAGTATGCTGGGCGCGTCTTCCAATCCATCCAACATAAGGCGGGAAAATGGCGATTGCGCGGCAGGTTATTACGTCGCTCCAGCACGACGGCACGGACATGCTCGGGACCAAGGTGCTGGCGGTAAAAATTGCGGACGAGAGCATCGTCTCCGGTTCGTTGCTCACCGTGGAGAGCAACCACTTCTGCGTGTTGAAGTCGCGCGGCGCGGTTTTGAATGTCTATGAAACTGGCCAGTATGCGCTGACCACGCCGGACAAGCCGCTTCTGGGCTCCATTGCGCAGGGCTTCTTCGGCGGCAGCTCGCCGTGGGTCTTCGAAGTGATCTATGTGAACCGCTCGAAGCTGCTGGTTCGCAGCGAAGGCGTGGCCACCAGCGAGGAGATGGCCGAGATGGCCTATCAGGTGGACTACTACATCCACGTCGACTCGAAAGAAGCGGCGCTCGATATGATCTCTCATTTGCCGTTCAACGGCCACATCATCGACACGCGCGAAGTGGCGGAGTATGCCGGGCCGGCGATCGAGCAATCGATCAACCAGATCGTGCAGGTGACCAAGATGGAGGACATCAACGAGCACATCAACGATGTGAGGGAACTGGTGAAGAACCACTTGACCGAGTTCCTGAAGACCTACGGCATTACGTTGAACGATCTGAAGATCCTGATCATGCCCAAGGACGAACGCATGCGCGAGCTGATCTCGCTGCAGGCGATGGGACTGACGCCGATGGAGGCGGTGCGCTATTACCTGGCGCTGAAGATGGCGGAGAAGGGATTGGTCTCGGCGCCCAATGCCGCTGCCGGCGTGCCGTTCAACATTGGCGGCCCGGCTACCGGATTCTTCCCGGTGGGCGCCGAAACCGGGCTGAACGGAGGAAAGTAGTGGCGGGCGAGGGATTCTACGACGCGGGCGCGCTGCGCCAAGTGGCCACCAACCTGTTCTACGGCTGGGGATACAACTTCTATCGCAAGGAGAACCAGCTTCGCGCCGACGATCAGTTGATCCGCAGCAAGGCGGCTTCGCTGCTGGGCTACGCGATGGCGAGCGTGTCGGAGGCGGAGTCCGCCTATCGACGCGAGTTTTTGCCGCCGCCGACACGCGCCAAGCCGTTTCCCGATGCGGGCGCGGTGGAATCGGCGCAGAATCTGGAGAAACTGGCGCGAGCGATCGGCGCGCTCGAGGCCTCGCTGCAGCAGCAGCCCGTGCCAGCCAACGATCGCATGACGCAGCGGTATCGCGAAGAGGCTCCCACACTCGAGGCGCTCATCGATTTCGATCATCGACTCGTTGGCCAGTGTGAGCTGGTGCGCTCGATGGTGAACGGGCAAGAGGGAACGGCGATTCTCAAAATGCTCTCCGATCTGAACGCCGGACTGGAAGCAATTCGAGAGACGATGCGCAATCGCGAAGCGGTGCTGCTGAACGGCGCGTAGGGAAACGAGTGCAGTTCAGGAAATCGTGTCCCTTCGGACGTTGCCCAAGGTCGCCGTTCCCTGTTGGTCGCGTCGACTCATCGAATGCGGCTTCGGATACAGAATTTCCTAAAACGGTATAAACCGCCATAGCCGCCTCGATCCTAGCCTTTCGCCAACACGAGCGAAAAGGGTGGTGCAAAACCCGAACAGCGCGAGATCGAGCTTTCCGTCGTTAAGGCTCGATCAACGCACGTTTGTCTCATATAGCGCGTGGTGCGCGAGGATGAAGAGCGTGCGGCGGTCCGCGCCGCCGAAAAGGATATCGATGGGCCGCTCGGGAACGTCGATTTCGGCGATCTGCTTGCCTGACGGTTTGTAGACAAAGATCTGGCCGTTGGCGACGTAGACGTTGCCGCGGCGATCGACCGCGACGCTCTCGCCTCCGCGATCGGCAAAAACGCGCAGATCGCCGAGTGTGCCGTCTGCATTGACGAGCGCACTGTAGGTCCGGTCCTCCGACTCGCTGCTGACATAGACGCGCTGGCCTGGAGCTGCGGAAATGAAGCCGTAGGTGTCGAGGTTGTCGGAAAAGCGCCAGCCGGAAGCATCCGGCGGACCCTGCTGAAAGACGCGCCCCGCGGGAAGAAAAGCACTGCCGTCGGGTGAGACGTATTCGCGCGGCTTGGGCATCGTTACGTCGTTTGCAAACATCTCCGGCAGAGTTGTGTACTTTAGCGTGTCGAAGTTGAGCTGGTCTTTGAATTCGCCATTGTTCCAATAGTTGGCGGGCAGAATCGCCGACGCGCCCGGAAGCTGTGACGCCTTGCGCGGCTCCAAGATAGACATCAGACCATCAGACATCTCGGGACGAAAAGAATAAACAGTCCCTTCCGGGCCGGCGGAGGAAACAACGATCAGATCGCCCGCCTTGTCGAAGTAGAGATTCACCGGGTCGAGAGGGTAGTCGCTTTCGACGGTGAGTCCCTCCAACGGCGACCATCCATAGACGCGCTGTTGACGATGATCGACGAAGTAAAGCTTGCCGTTGCGGTCGACCGCGGCGCCGGAGATGGAAAAGAATCCGCCTTCAAGCTTTTCGAGTTTTGCGCCTGGCGCCAGAACGGCGGAAGCATCGGGCGGCACTGGTTTTGCCGGTTCGGCCGGAATATCGAGGACCGCGAACTCGCGCTCGCGCACCTCGAGATGATGCGTTACATCCTCGATGGCATCTTCGTCGGGGAATTTGCTCGCGCGCAGAAACGTTCCGCAGCCGTTATCGTCGCAGATGGCATAGCCGCTCTCGGCGTTTACGTGCACGTTGCGGAAATGAATGTCGGACGAGTCATAGATCCGCACCGCGGTGGGGAACGGCGCGCGCGAGCGCGTGACGCGATAGCCGTGATAGTTCGCAATGGTGATGTTCTTCGAACGAACGATCTCCAGCGAAAGCGATGCCGGGCTTTCGCCGGCTTCTTCCTCGGTCTGTGGCGCATTCACGTCCCAGTTCTCGACGCGATCGAACTTGATCTCGCTGCGGACGTGGTGTTCGGTGGATAGTTCGTAGACGTGGCCGGGCGTTTTGGTGTTCGAGACATAGAATCCTGCCTGCGCGAAAGTGTCCGGGGTCCAGATGTCGGCGAAGGTTCCGCCGCCGCCGTCGGCGATCCAAAGGCTGGGATATTGCCCGTCCCAGCGCCGGCGAATGTCGGAGTCGGCCGTGTGGTTGTTGTTGTAGGGATTCGTCCCGCTGCCGTGACCGCCGAGAAAACGCACGTCGTCGATGAGAGAGTCTTCGCTTGCCTTCCACAGCACGCCGACCGCGCGCGGATTGATGCCGCCGGTGAAGACTCCAATACCGCTAAGAATGTTTTGGCCGCCCACGGGCGCTTCGATTACCGGTTTTGGCGGGCCAACGCCTTCGTAGGCCGGCGTCGAATCGGGCAGATCGAACTGCGTCAGGGTCGGGTGCAACCCGATGAGCACGGTGTCCGGCTTGAGCCGGAGAGTT
>JASHTH010000072.1 GCA_030040655.1 Acidobacteriaceae bacterium
GCAGATGACGAACGCCCAGTTGCGCTCGAGCGTGCGCCAATTCGCCGAACAGCTCCGCACCTATGGCCTGGATCAGAAGATCGAGGCCCTTCAGTTATTCCAGCGCATCCAGGGAGACACCCTGCGCGAAGCCAAAGCTGACGCCCACCAGCTCTCGGCGGCCGGCAAGACCGATCTGTCGGAAGCCAGCATCCACCAGCAGATGGAGGCCTTCGAGAAGCGCATGCAGGCTGCCGGTCAGGAACACTTCCGCCAGGTGGCGACCCAATACGCGCCGACGGCCATTGTGCTTCGCGACGAACTTCTGCGCCGGCTGGGCCAGAAGATGCCTGAAGACCCGAGCCTGGTTTACGTCTGGGACGTCGAAAAGGAAGGCCAGTTCCAGGCGATCATGAGTGATGCCGAGCACCTGAACCGCACCGGGTTTGAACCAACCGCCGATTTCCTTGAAGGCCTGGCCAACCAGCTTCCGCAGTAAGCCAGGCCCGCAAGCCCGGCGGTCGAGGCCAGTGTAGTTATCGCTTCATCACGCTCAGCGTAATGCTTGACGGATACTCCGATGAGTGGTGCACCTCGTTGTGCGCCACCACGCCCTGCGCCTCGTCGTAGTTGTTTCCGCCGGTGTTCAGGTTGCGGTCGTAGCGCGGAAAGTTGCTGCTCGAGATCTCGATACGCAACTCGTGCCCAGGCGCGAAGTAGTTGCTCGTCTCTATGGGCTGGAATTCGACTTTGTACACTTTTCCCTTTTCCATGAAGACCGGTGGCTTGTCGTAGCCTTCGCGGTAACGCACGCGCTGGATGTTCTCGTCGATGTTGAAGGCCGTGCCATCGGGCATCACCTCGATCAGTTTCGCTGTGAAGTCGGTGTCCTTGGCATCGCTTGAGACATAGAGGGTCACCACCACCGGACCGGTGACTTCCAGGCCCTCCTTGAGCGGGCCGGTCGAATAGACCAGTACGTCGTTGCGCGCCTCGATCTCGCGCTGGTCGATGGCGCCGGGCCGATATTCCGAGCCCATGCAGCAAAAGCCGCCTCCATGCGTGGGCACCGGATTCATAGGATCATAGACAAATTTGTCCGCAGCATCCGTGGCCTGAGGGGCCGCCACCAGCGCGCCGTCGCCGTTCAGCGAGTTGGCGTGGCCCTCGCTGGCAAGATAAAGCTTCATCGGCTGCACGCCCGCCGGCGGCCAAGTGTCGGCCGATTCCCATTTGTTCAGCCCCATGGTGTAGTACTGCACTCTGGGCATCTTGTCGACCACCGGGCTGTCCTCGCCCTTGAGGAAACGATCGAACCACGCGTAGGTGATGGCGTCGTAGTCGAGTCGCGCGTCACCCAGGTCACGGTCGCCCACCATGGTGTGTTCGGTGGCGCGCATGTAGCTGCAATGCGGAACGGGCGCAATGATCGCGTACTGCTCGCCGGCGATCTTCGGGTCGGCCATTTGGCGCACGGCGTTATACGCGGCCAAGTTCGGTCCGGTGCTGATGTCGTACCAGGTCATCATCCATAGTCCCGGGATGTCGATGCGCAGGTTGTCGTGCCACAGGCCGCCCTTGTACCACGCCGGATCGTTCGGACCGCGCTCGATCATTCCCGGCTGGCCGGAAGGCGTGGTATCCGCGTAGATGCTGTGCGGCGCGCCCAAAGCGGCGAGGATGTCCTTCTCCGGCAGGTGCCAAAGGGCTTTGCTCCAGTCGACGGCGGGTGGGTGCGCGGCAAGGTCCCACTCTTTTGCCGCCGCGACCAGTGCAGCCTGCGAAGTGCCGGGCGGGAAGTTGGGCTTGGCGTCATTGATCTGCAAGCCGGATTCGTAGATCCACGGGGCAAAGAGCATCTGCACTGCGCCGCCGCGGAACCAGTTGCCCTGCTCGTAATACGGCTTCACGCGGCCCACGCCGGCGCCGAAGCTTTCGGGGATAAACGTCGCCAGCGCCTTGTTGCCGCGTGACGCAACGTTGAGTTGCCACTCCGCGGTCGACGAGCAGCCGATCAGCCCCACCTTGTCCGACGACCACGGCTGCGAGCCCATCCAGTCGAGCGCATCGTCGGAGTCGGTCAGCGGCGTGCCCAGGATGTCGTAGTCGCCTTCGGAAAAATACCGCCCGCGTTCGTTCATCTCCACGTACGCGTAGCCGTGCTTTACGGCTTCGAGCTCCCGTGACATATCGCGCGGCGCACCCAGCCCCACGTCCCAGTAGTTGAAGTTGTACGGCGTGCGAACGAAGATGATCGGATACTGCTTCGACTCGTCCCTGGGCCGGTAGATGTCGGCCTGCATGCGCTTGCCGTCGCGCATCGGCACCATGACCTTGCGCTCGATGATGGCGACCGACTCGAGTTCCTTCTCGATGGCATTGCGCCGCGCGATCAGCGCCGCATCCGGCTGGCGCTCCTGCGAAATCGCGGGGATGCAGCTTCCGACAACAACTAGGAAACAGAGACATATCCGGCTGGTGCGCCGCGCACATAGCTTCATTTCGACCTTCTTTGTTCAGGCAATTTTCTGGGAACTCGATGGTTCGCTGACACTATAGCGCAGAGACCCGGCGCGGAAGGGAATCAAACGGCCGCTCAAAAAGCAAAATGCCGCGCGAGGCGGCATTCTGCGGTCAGATCCGGTTTAGCTTCTTTTCTATATCCCCATCCCGAACTCGCTGGCCTGGCGCTCGTCGACGTTCGAGTAAAAGTCGTAGGGGGTGCGGTGATTGAATCTGTAACGATTGCGTAGTTCGCGTCCCACGAAGATGCCGAGTGTCGCAACTGCCATTCCCACCGAAAACCAGGTGATCGCGCGCAGCGTGCCCTTCTCTTTATTTTCTTCAGCGGGCGCGAGGGCTTCCGGTGCGATGGACATGGCCGTCGGGCCTCCTCTGCAGGCATGATACCCCAATATCAATGTGACGCGATCCCGCGAAGGAAGGTTAGCCTACCACTTTCGTCTCACTCCGCGGAATCGATGCGGGCGAGCCATTGCGTTTTTACCGATTCGGGAAG
>JASHTH010000567.1 GCA_030040655.1 Acidobacteriaceae bacterium
CCGGCTCTGGGATGGGTCGGCGTGCGCGCCCAGCTCGGCGGAGGCGGCGTTCATGCTTCGCTCGTGCCCGGCTCGACGGATGCGGCGCTGGCGCTGGGCAATCATCTCGCCGGGCTCAACGCCTATCTGGCCGAGCACCACGCCGAAGTCTCGACCGTTACGCTGTCGGCCCCCGAGAGCCGATCGGCCAATGCCGGAAACACGGCGGCCGGGCAAAGTGGAGACAATCTGCGACACGGCTTTGGCGGGCAAGCGCAGCAGGGAAGCGCAGGCGAGGAACGTTCGCGCGCCAATGCGCCGGCGTCTGCATCCCTGGAATCGATCTCCGAGCCGCTCCAAGCGGCGGTTTCGACGGGCACGATGAGCGCGCAGGAACCGGTTTGGTCGGAACGCGGCGCGGGAGTCCACGTTTCGGTGCTCGCCTGACGGCGAAGGCCCCCGGCAAAAGGGAGAGCTCGGAGTTTAATCGCATGAATCGATTCCTCGCCCCAGTATCCCGGGTTAGGCGCAAAAACAAAGGCACGCCGAACCTCCACCCCAGCAAGCACAAACCGCTTGCAGGTGGCCCCGGACCTGGGGCGCCCAGCGGTTGATCGATCGACAAGCGGTCAGAGTCCCAGAAAAGGAGAGACAGAATGCAAGTGGCAACCGGAATCTGGACGCAACATGCGGCGAGTCACGCGCTGATGGGCGCGAGCCCCGCGCCCCTGGCCGGCCCGGCGAATGGAAACAACGGGTCGGACGACAACTCGGACGACAGCAGCAGCTCGGCCACCATTTCCGCAAACGACTTTCTCACGCTGCTCGTGACCGAGATGCAGAACCAGGACCCGACCGACGAGACCGACCCCAACGAATACATCGACCAGCTCGTCGAGGTGAACAGCCTGGAGCAGTTGATCGACATCAACCAGAACCTGTCAACGGCGCTGGGTATCCCCGATGGGTCTTCGGCGCAGGAATCGGCTTCGGCCACCTCGGCTCAAGTTTCGCCGCAGGCGGCAGGACTGACGGCATCGACGGCCAACGGCGCGCCGGCAGTCCTGCACCCGGCCGCGTCCAAAGCGAGCGCGCTGGGCCAGGTTCAGTCGGTCGCGGCCACCAGCGCAGCCGCACATTCCGCAGCGGCTCACGGAAAGACCGGCGTGCGATCGACGCAGGGCAATCTCGGCATTCCCGACGCCAGTCCGGCGGCGCAACGCGTTGCCCACGCACTGGCAGGGAGGGCTGCGACTCCCTGATGCTGGATGAATCGCGCGTTGAGATTGCATTCCAGCACGCACAAACCTCCGAGATTTCCGCAACCAGGCACCGCCAACGCATTACCGCCGCAATCGGCGCACCGAGGAGAACAACCATGGCAAGCTTTTTCATCCCGCTTACCGGCCTTGAGGCCGATTCGACGGCGCTGAACACCATCGCCAACGACCTGGCCAACATGAATACCACCGCGTTCAAGGGGCAGTCGGTGAACTTCGCCGACCTCTTTTATCAGCAGATCGGCACGGCCGGCTCCGGCGATCCGATCCAGGTGGGCGCGGGCGTGCAAGTGTCGTCGATTGAGACCGACTTCGAACAGGGGTCGATCAACTCTACCGGCAACGCCACCGATGTGGCCCTCAACGGCAACGGGTTCTTCGTGATCCAGGACGGCGGCGTGCAGGAGTATACGCGCGACGGCAATTTCTCGCTCGACTCGAACGGCAATCTCATCACGTCGAACGGGGCGCAGGTAATGGGCTACCCGGCGGTCAACGGAGTGGTCAACACCAACGCACCGCTGACGGCGATCAATATCCCGGTGGGCTCGGTGGAACAGCCGCAGGCCACGACCACGCTCAACATGACGGCCAACCTCGACGCCACCTCCGCGCTGGGCACGACGTTCCCCGCGCAGATCACCGTCTACGATTCGCTGGGCGTGAGCCACGTGGCCACGGTCACCTACACGCAGGCGGGCGTGAACACGTGGAATTACTCGGTGGCGCTGCCGGCCGGCGATTTTACCAGCGGCGTCTCCACGCCCGTGACCGGAACGCTGACCTTCAACTCCAGCGGCAATCTTATCCAGGTGAAGCAGGGTGCCGGACCGGTGCAAACGGTAGGCACCGCTGCGGGCGACATTTCCAGCATTGCGCTGGCCTTCAACGGGCTGGCCGACGGCGCGGCCAACCTGAACATGAACTGGAACCTGCTCGGCTCGGGCAACACGCCCACCATCAGCCAGGTGGCTGCGGCTTCTGCGGTTTCGGCCACCACGCAAAACGGCTATGCCAGTGGCGAGTATCAGAGTTTCAACATCGCCTCCGACGGCACGGTGACGGCCACGTATTCGAACGGGCAACAGCAGGCCATCGGACAACTGGCGCTGGCCAACGCGCCCAACCTGCAGGGACTGGAACTGCTGGGCAACGGCGATTACGCGACCACGCTGGCCAGTGGCACGCCTTCGATTGCCGCATCCGGCGCCGACGGTCTGGGCACCATGGAAGACGGAGCCCTGGAAGAATCCAATGTGAACATCTCGGCCGAGTTCTCCGACTTGATCATCGCCCAGCGCGCCTTCGAAGCCGACTCCAAGACGGTGACGACCTTCGATACGGTCACGCAAGACACGATCAACATGATTCACTAAAAATCCGAGCACAGCGCCGGACCGTTCTCCTCCGACCCCGCCGCGATGCGCGTTCCGCGTCACTGTG
>JASHTH010000568.1 GCA_030040655.1 Acidobacteriaceae bacterium
GCTGTTGCTCTCGTGGACGGGCACGATGTTCGAGTATCTGATGCCGGCGCTGTGGATGCGCAGCTATCCGCACACGTTGATTGCGAAGACACTGACCGCGTGCGTGGCGGTGCAGCGGGAATTTGGTGAAGCCAACAGGATTCCATGGGGGATTTCGGAGTCTGGCGCGGCGAAGAGGAACGAACAAGGGGATTATCGTTACGAGGCCTACGGCGTGCCGCAGATCGCCATCAAGGCCGACGCGACCGCCGGCCCGGTCGTCTCGCCTTACTCCACGTTCCTTGCGCTGGGCGTGGATTCTGTGGCCGCGATCAAGAACCTGCGCCGGATGGCATCCGCCGGATTCGTGGGCGCGTTTGGATTCTACGAGGCGATCGATTACTCGTTCCATCCGGGCAGGGCCGTGCCGGTGCGCGAGTGGATGGCTCATCACGAGGGCATGTCGCTGCTGGCCACTCTCAACCTGCTGCGCGAAAATATCGTCCAGCATTGGTTCCATGCGAGCCCGCTGCTCCAATCGGCCGAGCTCGTATTGCACGAGACACCCATGAGCGATGCCTTTCTGCGCGCCAAGCTGAAGGAGTTCGACGATCTGAAGACTGCTGCGTAGCAAACCTCAATGAGCCGGCGTTCAGCCAGGGAGCCGGGCAGCGGGTTCACTCCGGACGGACCGTGATCAGCACCAGAGCGTCGGGCGTGAGCGTAAGATTCAGCTTGCCTTGGATCTAGGCGCGAAACTGCGCGCGCGCGGCTGTGGCAATCGTAAGGGCGGCAAGAACAACGAGGACAAATAGCCGTGCGGAAGTGAAAGACAAAAACTGCCTGGAGAAGAGCCCCGATGGGGCTTCCTGGGGGAGGTGCATGTTCTGGTCTCCCTAGTTGAAACGCTTCCGTGCAGGACTTTCGATCTGGTCCCAATTCCGCTGCGACGTTAGATGCGGGTGAGCTAGCGAAGTGTTGGGCCAAATGCAACACGGTCCAGCGATTCCATGGCCGGTAGACCGCGGAGCCACAAAAGACGAAGTGGCTCGCCGGAGCAAGCCGCCTTCAATCGATTTGCATTTGCCGATCCAGTGCTATGGTTCACGGAAACGATAGCCGATGTAGCTGTCCGTCAGAATATAGGCCGGATTCGTTCAATCGCCAGACAGGCTGGATCAGGATGTTCGGCAACGCCATCCTTTTGCCCGATGGCCCCCTGGACGAGATCACATAGTCAACTCGGCTGTCGATGCCATTGGGATTCGATGGCATCGATGGGAAAGAGATTCGGCTCCTTATGAACACCGACAAGAACGGGGGGATGACCAAGCAGGAATGGACAAGATTCATGGCGGCGGAATTCGACAGACTCGACTCCACGAAAAAACGGTCCATCGATCCAAAAACAATCACGCTGGATATGGGCGAGGTTCGACGCGCGCGCTTCAGCGATCTGGGAAAGTGGCATTCGACTCGATGCATGGCGCAATCCATGCGATGCCGCGCAGTATTGGAGCACGACATCGCATCGCTCCCGCCCGGCGCTACAATCCAATCGATGCTATCCGGTCGGGCATTGCGGAGAGTCTCCGCGCCGGAACGGCACCGCCCTTGCACCTGATTCGGCGGCGGAGCGCTTGTAGATCCCAACATTTTCCTTATACTTTCGCGCATGTTCCCTTATGCCTTTTGTGCGAAACTGAGAATCGCGTTTTGCCGGGGAATGCTCTAAGCGGGCCGTGCAATGAATGTGTACAACGCAGTTCAGTACCTCCTGTTCGTAGTGATTGTCACTGCCTGCGTGAAGCCTCTCGGCGGCTATATGCACAGGGTGTTTGCCGGACAAAGAACGGCTCTGGATCGATTATGCCGGCCGTTGGAGCGCGGGATCTACCGCCTCGCCGGAGTCCACCCCGCAGAGGAGATGACGGCCCCGCAGTACGCCATCGCGTTCATCCTCTTCGGCTTCATCTGCATCCTTCTTCTCTATATCATTCTGCGATTGCAGCGTTTTCTTCCCTGGTTTTACCCCGCTTATCAAACCACCCCTCTGTCGCCGGATCTCGCTTTGAACACCGCCGTCAGTTTCTCCACGACCACAACCTGGCAGGCCTACGCCGGCGAAAGCACCATGAGCTACTTCAGCCAGATGGTCGGGTTATGCGCGCAGAACTTTCTCGCAGGTGCCGCGGGACTGGCGGTCGGTATCGCGTTCTTTCGCGGGCTGGGGCGAGAATCCTGCGCGACCATCGGCAACTTCTGGGTCGACATCACGCGCAGTCTGCTCTGGATTCTGCTCCCTGGCGCGTTGCTTGGCGCAGTGCTCCTGGTTTGGCAGGGAGTGCCGATAAACTTCCATCCCTATGCAACTGCCACCACATTGGAAGGTGCATCGCAGGTGATCCCGCAGGGTCCGGTGGCGGCGCTGGAGATCATCAAGAATCTCGGCACCAACGGCGGCGGCTTCTTCAATGCCAACGGCGCGCATCCCTATGAGAACCCAACTCCGCTCTCGAATTTCATCGAGTTGCTCTCGATCGTTCTCGTTCCTGCCGCGCTGACCAACACCTTTGGAAGGATGGTCAGGCATGTTCGCCAGGGCTGGGTCTTCTATTGGGTCATGGTGATTCTGTTTTGCGGCGGGTTGGTCGCGCTTCACCTGGCCGAGCGGCAAGGCAATCCGTCGGTGCATGGCGCCGACTTTACGCAGAGCAAGCTTCAGTCCGGCGGCAACATGGAGGGGAAAGAGGTGCGCTTCGGCGTCGGCGCAACCGCGCTGGCCGGCGGTGTGACTTCCAACGCTTCAACGGGATCTGCCAACGCGGCCGACGACAGTTTCACGGCGTTAGGCGGTATGGTATTGTTGGTCAACTTACTACTTGGAGAGGTGGTGTTCGGAGGGTTGGGAATGGGCCTGGCCGGCATGATCATGACCGCCGTGATCGCCGTCTTCCTGGCCGGGCTCATGATCGGCCGCACTCCCGAATACCTGGGGAAGAAGATTGGGCCCAGAGAAAACAAAATGATCGTGCTCTACGCAATTACCGGCCCCGTGACCATTCTGGTGCTGACCGCAATTGCCATCGTTACGCGGCCGGGGTTGGCGGGACTGACCACAAATGCAGGCCCGCATGGCCTGACCACGATCGTCTTCGCGTTTGCTTCGTCCTTCGCCAATAACGGTCAGGCGTTTGCGGGGCTCAGCGCCAACACATTCTTCTATAACCTCGCAACATCCATCGCCATGATAGCGGGCCGCTTTGGTCTGGTTGTTCCCGCTCTGTGGTTTGCCGGTCTTGCGGCCCGGCAAAAGAATACTCCGGCGACCCGGGGAACGCTTCGTACCGACTCTCTCACGTTTGGTCTTCTTCTCACCACGTTTCTCATTGTGGTCACCGCCTTGAGCTATCTACCGGTGTTGACGCTCGGTCCGATCCTGGAAAGTCTGCATCGCGGCATTTGAAATGCTCCCAGGTTACAGCGAATTCAGGCGGGCTGCGCATATGAACTGATGCATCCGCTCTTCGACGGCCGCCCCTAAGGCTACAACGCTTCGCTTGTCGAGGATTTCCACTGCAGCCCCATAATCGCTGCATTAGTTCGCCGGATACAGAAGAACCTTTAGCGCTTTGCGGCTGCGGCAAAGCTCGAATGCGCTGCGCCACTCCGAAATGGGAAGCTTATGCGAAATCAGATCGTGCAGACGGAGCTTTCCGCCGGAAAGGATCTGCATCATCCGTTCCCAGGTGCGCTCGGTGTAGCAAATCGACCCGGCCACGGTGAGCTGCTTTGCAAACACAAGGTCCATGGGGAAGGGAACGTCGCGCCCACAGACACCGATCTGGGTGTGATGGCCCATGGGGCGAAGCGACTCGAGACAGCCTCGGATGGAATCGGCGTGGCCGGCGCACTCAAAGGCGGCATCCACGCCCGCGCCGCCGGTGATTTCATGGATCGCATCGCGCAGATTGTGTTCGCCTGTGTTGATCGCTGCGGCGGCCCCAAGGCGCAGGGCGGCCCGCAGGCGTTCGCCGTCCGGGCCGGCGCCCGCCACGATCGTCGTCGCACCCTGGGCCGCCAAAAGGCTGAGGCACAACAGCCCCATGGGGCCTGGACCCGAGACCAGCACCGTCTGCCCGAGGAACACCGGTGAGATTTCGGTCATGGCATGCACAACGGCCGCGAACGGCTCGCAGAGCGCTGCTTCTTCGAGCGAAATGGCCGCGGGGACGAGAAACAGCTGATCGGGACGCATCACCACGTAGCGTGTAAACGCCCCATTCACTCCATGTCCCATTCCCCGGCGTGCGGCACAGAAGATGAAGTTCCCCGACAGGCAATAGGTGCAGCGACCGCAGCGGACCGCGGTCGCGCCCAGGCCGGCTACGCGGTCGCCTTCTTTCAATCTATCTCCAGCATTTTTGCCGATCTCCACAACCTTCCCGGCAAACTCGTGTCCCAGGATCACGGGCGGATAGTTCGGAAAGGTGTCGTCGAGCACGTGAAGGTCGGTTCCGCAGATACCGCAATATGCGATCTCCAGCCGGATCTGATTTTCGCCGCAGCAAGGCTCGTCCACATCGCGGATCTCGACGTTCCCCGCGCCGCGCGCGAATTTCACTAGCGCTTTCATCCATCTCGCTCTTTTCGCGGGCCTCGGCCGGCCGCGATCTTCGAGACATTGTAATGGACACGCTTCCGCCGTTTCCGGCGGCGTCAGGTGCGGATCAACGGCAGCCGCGCATCCATCTCCTTCCACTCGGAGCGGATCCAAACGTGGCGAGGATCCTCGCTGGCAGCCAGGGAGCGCGCGCTCCCGGCGAGAAAATTGAGGTAGTAGACGTCGTAGCCCGGGCCGGCCACTACGGGGTGATACCCGTCGCGCACCAGCACGGCGTCGCCGTCGCGCACGGTCAAAATCGTTTCGGATTCGTCCTTCGAACTGGAAAGACGTTGATGCGCGAAAGCATGAGGATGGTTCATTCGAAAATAGTAGATTTCGTCGAGGTCGACTTCGGCAGGGGGGTTGTGGACTTCATGCTTGTGCGGAGGGTAGCTGGACCAGTTGCCGCCGGGAGTATACACCTCCACGACCATAAGACGATCCGCGGGAAAGCCCGGCGGCATGATGTCGACAATCTGCCGGGACGCGTTGCCTCCGCCGCGCAGCGAGACAGTCACGTCATCGGGTCCGATGAGCGACGAGCGAGTCGGCGCGCCCGAGGCAACGTGCGCAACGGCGAATTCGGTTGCCGTTTCAGCCGTGAATCTCGGCTGCCCGCCTGGCGAGGTGTACAGCGTGTAAGGAAGACCACCGAAGACGCTTTCGCGTTTACCCATGCGCAAAGGTCCCTCGCCCCAATCCGCAATGCATGTGCCGGAGAGAAGGACATACGCAGCTTCCTCACCCGGCCATGCGGGCGTCCAGCATTGGCCGGGAAGAAGTCGCCGCACCGAGAACCCCATCCACTCCCAACCCACGTCCTCGCGCGAGAAGTCGAGCAGCGCGCCACCCTGCTCCGCAGGCAACGCGAGGGAGTGAATGACATTCTCCTTCTTCATGCATATCTCCATCCGCATCGGCCTTATCGCCTGAAGCCTGCGCGTTCGGCTAAGGCGGCTTAGAAAACGATGTAGCCGAAGAAAAATTACAAAGTCGTCGCGACCAACCCCGGGTTCCCCAAAGACATGTGTTCGTCGTTGGGGTGGG
>JASHTH010000073.1 GCA_030040655.1 Acidobacteriaceae bacterium
GAGGATGCTGGAAAGATTCACGATGCGGCCCGCGGGACTCTTGCGGATCAGCGGCAAAAGAGTCTTAGTGAGCGCGACCTGCGCAAAGAAGTTCGTCTCGAAGACGCGCTCCAGTACATCGAGCGGTACGTCGGACGCCGAATGCTCGGGACCGGTCCCGGGGAACTTGCCTGCGGCAATCCCGGCATTGTTCACAAGAATATCGAGCCGGCCGAAGTTCGAGTCGAAATAGTCGTACGCCGCTTTGTGGTCAGCCGGATTTCGGACGTCGAATGGAAGAATGTCCGCGTCAACGCCCGCGGCACGAAGTTTCTGAACGGCCTTTTCTCCCTCGGCTCGATCGCGCGAGCCAATCACGATTTTGGCGCCCGAGTCTTTCAAATCGAGCGCAGTTTGAAATCCGATTCCGCGATTCCCACCCGTGATAAATGCGATTTTCTGTGCCATGGCAGCGTTGCTTCTCCTGTGCTGCTTTGGATTCGCACCGAGGCACGCCGGGTTCACGAATTCTGCGCGACAAAGCTTCGCGAGCTCCAGTGGACCCGCGATGCCAAGGCTCGCGGCTCGATTCTATTTCTTATTCAGCGCGCGCTTCAGCACAATCTCCAGCGCCGGCTTGATCTCGCCGTACTCGTCGAGCGTCATTTTGCCGGAGAGCTTCTCGCTTTCGATAGCGAACAGCTCTTCTTTCAGCACATTCAGCAGCGCGGTATTCTTTGCCGCAGGCGCGGCGAAGACCTGCGCCGCCGCGGCTGCCTCCACGTTGTCAGGGCCGCCGGCGAGGGTTGCTCCGGCTGGAATTGTGGGACCACCGGCGGCGACCGGGGCGGGCTTGCGCAGCAAAAATGCCGCAGCCGCCGCGAGAAGCAAAGCAAAGGCGGCGAGGATCCACCACTTGTACTTGGACAGCGGATCGGGCGTATCGATGGGATTGCCGATCCCGCCGCCCGGCTGGCCGCTCGCCGCAGCCGTATCTTGCCCGCCGTTATCGCCGCCCGCCTGGCCCTGGCCCTCGCGCGGCATTGAGCCTGTGCCCGAAACCGTAAACTCGATGGGCTTGCCGGGAACGGCATTCTTGGCGACGTAGGTCTGGATGTGCGGATCTTCGTTCACCGGCTGAAACATGACTCCGGTGCCGGCGTCGAAGGTCATGCTCTTGGGCAATAGCACGGCCACGTTGTCGGCCGGCAGCGCGAGTTGCGGCTTGAAGGTGAATTTGCTGCTGCTGTACGGCAAGTGATACGTGACTTGAAAGAGCGTGTCCTTATCGCCTTCGTCGGGCTGGATAGGAAAGTCAAATGTGTAGTGGCCTTTCTCGCTTGCCGCCTTAAGCTGGGTTGAAGTCGGCAGGCCGGTGGGCCGTCGCGCGGCTGCGCCGTCGATGACCGCGTCGGGGGGAACTACGATCTCCAGGTCGTGACCGTTGTATTCGGTGCGCGGCGGCGTGCTGGTGTTGTGGATGAAGTAGCGCTCGTTCACCGTGAGCTGGCCGTTGGCGGCTTCGAGCTCGAGCACGTCGGCTTCGATCGAGATGCCGTTGACTTTGGGCGCCGAATCGTAGACCGGGATGTCGCCTGGCGCATTGCCTTCGGGCGCGGCGATGAAATAGGTCGCGCCCTGATGGGTGACGCGCACCAGATACGGTCCGCTGCCCGGCTTGTTCAGAGTGTAACGGCCCTTGGCGTCGGTGGTGGCGTGAGCAACCTCGCTCATTCCCGACTGGACATCCACAAGGACGACCGTATCGCCCGCGGCCGGCTTGCCGTTGGTTTTGTTGGTCACCGCGCCGGTGATCTGTTCGGCGAATGCGGCAGCGCCGGAGAGAAGGATCGCTGAAGCGAGAACGCAGAATAGAAATCGGATTGCTTTCATGGGTTTCAAGAGAGTTCCAATCGAAGCGTTGAGTTCATGACAACGGACAGGACCGCAGATCCTTCGACCCGGTCGCCTTAGCGGACCGCGGCGACCTCGCTCAGGATGATAGCGGACCGCGATGGAGCGAATCGACAAACGACCCGCCCTCATCCCTGTTGCAATAGCGCGATCTCGGCCATCAGTTGCGCGGTTTCGTTTTCGAGTTGCGCGCGCTGCGCAAGGAAATCCTCCTCCGGATACTTGCCGGCGCGGAACTCGAAGTTCAGGTCGCGCAGGTTCTCGTAGAGCTGCTCCTTGCGCTCCAGCAGAAAATCCAGGCGCGTCTTTTCGCGCTGGCTGGCAAACGCGTTCTCCGGCCAGAAGGTGTAGACAAAAAGCACCAGCGCCAGAAGCGCACCCAAAATCAGTCCCAGCGATTGCGTCATAATCCTGCGCCTCCATCGAAGTCGGTTTCGCGGCGAATCTGTTCGCGCAGCGCCTTGGCCGCCGGATCGATGGCCGCGGAATCCGACGTTGCTGCATCCGCCTGCGCGACTTCCGGGCTGATCTTCCACCGCCGCACCAGAAGCACCGTGCCGAGCAGGCCCGCAGCCAGCACCAGGAATGGCGCGATCCACGCCACCAGGTCGAAGCCGTGCGTGGTGGGCGCGGCCAGCACCGTGGCCCCGTACTTGGCAACGAACGAATCGAAGATCTCCTGGTCGGCGCTGCCGGCGGCGATACCGGCATTCAGCTCCTGAACCTCCTGCCCGCGATCGGGGCAGCCGTAGTGGTCGCACTCGCCCAGCAGTTGCGCGCAGCCGCAGGTGCACATCAGGCGATGGCTCAGCCGATCGAAGCGCGTACTGGCGTCGCTGGCGCCGAGGGTGAAACACACGCACACGGCGAGGACAACGGCCTGCGCCGACTTCATCCAGATTCCCGGAGTCCGAAAGGCGCTCATCAGTCTCCGCCTTTCAACGCCGGTTCGGCCGCAGGCATGCGTGCGGCGACGCGCGGCGCGGCCGTCGCCGGACTCAGGCTGGGAACCAGCGCCACCAACGTTCCGAAAACGATGATGATGAGCCCCGCCCAGATCCAGCTCACCAGCGGATTCAGGAAGGCCTTGATGATCGGCTGGCCGGTGCTCGGGTTGGTTCCCTCGTAGACCACGTACAGATCCCACGTGGGCAGCGAGTGGATGGCGACCATGGTCTGGGGCTGGCCGCTGGCCGCATAGACGCGCTTCTCCGGCGCCATCTGGAACAGCTTCTTGCCGCCTTTGTAGACGTCCAGCAAGGCGTATTCGCTGTCGTAGTTCGGGTTCGTATCTTGCGTCGCGCCGACCTGCTCGAGAGAATAGGGTCCGATGACCAGCTTGTCGTGCAGCGCCAGCTCCTGCTCCTGGTTGCGGTTGAACGCCGCGCCCGCCAGGCCGATTACGATGACGACCACGCCAATATGAATGATGTAGCCGCCGTAGCGGCGGGTGTTGCGGCGCGTGAGCAGCCAGGTTGCGGAAAGAATGTTGCGGTGCGTCTGGCGCGAGATAACGCCGGCGCCGCGCAGGAATTCGGAGAGAATCGCCGTGAGCACGCCGGCGGCCAGCGCAAAGGCCACCAGCGCGTAGAAGTTGCCGGCGTCGAAAGCACCGTCTTTCCACGGTCGCACGCCGGCGACGAGACAACCAACCACCATCGCCCACAACGCGATCACCGGGATCACGAAGTTGCGCCGAATGCTGCGCAGCGACGTGGCGCGCCATGGCAGCAGCGGACCCACGCCGGTGAGGAAGAGCAGAAAGAGGCCCACGGGCACGGCGACCTTGTTGTACCAGGGCGCTCCGACCGTGACCTTCGTTCCCTGCACATATTCGGAAAGGATGGGAAAGAGCGTTCCCCACAAGATGACGAAGCAGGCGGTGAGCAACACCAGGTTATTGAAGAGGAAGCTCGACTCACGGCTCACCAGCGATTCGAGCTGGTGCTCGCTCTTGAGATGGCCGCGCTGCAAAACGTAGGTGAAGATGCACACCGCGGCCACGATGCACATGAACGTCACGAACCAGCTGCCGATGGAAGATTGCGCGAAGGCGTGCACCGAGCTGACCAGCCCGGCGCGCGTGAGCAGGGTGCCCAGCATGGTGAGCAGGAAGGTCGAGAAGATGAGCCATACGTTCCAGCTCTTCATCATGCCTTTCTTTTCCTGCATCATCACGGAATGAAGGAACGCCGTGCCGGTGAGCCAAGGCATAAAGCTCGCATTCTCCACCGGGTCCCACCCCCAATAACCGCCCCAGCCGAGCACGGCATAGGCCCAGTGCATGCCGAGAAAGATGCCGATGGTCAGGAAGAGCCAGGTCACCATCGTCCAGCTGCGCGTGATGCGGATCCACTTCTCGCCGGGGTAGCGCATCATCAAAGCGCCGAGCGCGAAGGCAAACGGCACCGAGAAGCCCACGTAGCCCAGATACAGCATGGGTGGATGGATGACCATCTCCGGATACTGGAGCAGCGGATTCAGGCCGTTGCCATCCGGTGGAATGGAACCGCGGAAGAGCGCGAATGGAGGCGCGGCAAAGTTGAGAACGGCGAGAAAGAAAACCTGGATGCCGGCAAGAATGGTGCCCGCGTAGGCATAGAGCTTGACATCGGTCTTATGCATCAGGCGCAGCACGAAGCCATACGTCCCGAGCAGCCACGCCCACAGCAGAAGCGAGCCTTCCTGGCCGCTCCACAGCGCCGCGAATTTGTAGGCCGCGGGCAGGGCGCGATTCGAGTGTTCGAGGATGTAGGTGATCGAAAAGTCGTTCGCAAAGACCGACCAGACTAGCGCGAAAGCCGCGGCGGTGACGGCATAGAAGCCCGCGATGCCGGCGCGGCGAGCCGTGTCGGCAAGGCGTTCGGGCGCAACCCGCGCGGGCTGGCCGGTGGCCAGCAGCCTGAGCGCAATGGTGCCGGCGAACAGGTTGTAGGCGGCCAGCGCCAGAGCAAGAATGAGGGCAAGACTGCCAAAGGTTGCCATGAAGGCTCCGGGATAAGGCTCGCGTGCGGATGGGCGTGAGCGTGTTTCCAATCGACGTGGAGCCGAGCCGATGCACTCGAAGCGCCCCCCGCCTCAGCGAGCCGCGCGTCCACGCCATGCCTCCGCGGGAAACGGAACAACGCCTGCGGTCCAATCCCACTGCGAAGGTATTCTCTTCTCATCATAGGCCCTCGGGGTGTGATTTGCCTCACACCATCGGTGGAGCGGCTGGTCCGGCAACTCGGTCATTCCATCGATAGAAGATCGGCAACCGGCTTTGGGACGGCGCTTATACCGTTTTGGGAAACTCCGTGTCCGAAGCCGCAATCGATGAGCCGACGTGACCTTAAGCTCTGGGGTCCCCAGCGACAGGTCTTCGTCGCTGGGGTTGAAGGAGCGGCGATCTCGAGCATCGCAGGAGAGGACACACTATTTCCTAGAACGGTCTAGAGTTTGGGATCCTCGTTCCGGCCTGGAGTGTACGCGCCTCGGCGGGCGCGATATTTCCCCGAAAATGTCTCGGGAATTTGGCTTGAGAGCGAACCTGACTTGCTGCCAGATTGCGCAGGAGTTTGATCGAGTGCAGCGTTTGCACTCAGACGACATGCCGCGTTCGTCCCGATGATCTGGCTGTCCTGCCGCTTCCGCGGCGAGGAATCAGAGCACTCTCGAATGTGCGGCGCAAATCTCGGCTAGAGTTTGCGAAGAATGCTCGGTAAACCCGGCTTTGGGATAGG
>JASHTH010000569.1 GCA_030040655.1 Acidobacteriaceae bacterium
CCGCGGCAGAAGTCACGTTCACGATGCGGCCCCAGCCGCGTTCGATCATTCCGCCAACGAACGCGCGGCAGGTCAGGTACGGCGCTACCAGGTTGATGCGGATGGTCTCGATCCACGCGGACGGATCGCTGTCCTTGACCAGATCGATGGGACCGAAGACGCCCGCCGCATTGACAAGAATCGATGGAAGGCCGAGATCGGCTTCGATCTTTTTCTTCGCGTCATCGATCGAGGACGAAGTCGCCAGGTCGACAGGCACAACCAGAGCGCGCGCTCCGTCCGGCATTTTCTCTGCGGTTTCTCGAAGTCCCGCTTGGCTGCGCGCCAGCAATGCCACTGCGGCGCCGTCTTTTGCAAGCCGCCAGGCGATGCGCCGGCCCAAGCCGCGGCTGGCTCCGGTCACCACGGCGACTTTTCCGTCGAGGGGATTCAAAGGCAGGCTCCTAAAGGCGAACTGCCCATCTTTCGCGGGCTGAAGCCCGCGAAAAAATCGAGAAAAGAGAGCGTGTTCGGCACGGCTGAAGCCGTGCCCGTTCAAAGCCTCGATTTATACGGAGATTTCTCAAGTTATCGTTGCAAAAGTTCTTCGCTCCAGGGCTTCAACTCACAGCGTAGCCGCTGCCGGCAGAATCTCGTCCACATCGATCCATGGGGTGGGATAGTTGCCGGTATAGCAGGCTACGCAAAACTGGTTGCCTTCGCCGCCGTCGCAAGCTCGGCGCAACCCGGCGAGCGAGAGATAAGCCAGTGAATCGGCCTCGATAAAGCGCCGAATCTCTTCTACGGTTTTGGTAGCCGCGATCAACTCGCTTTTGCTCGGCGTATCGACGCCGTAAAAGCATGGGGAAATCGTCGGCGGACAACTGATGCGCAGGTGCACTTCGGCCGCGCCCGCGCCGCGCACCATGCGCACGATCTTGCGGCTGGTCGTGCCGCGGATGATCGAGTCGTCGATCAGCACCACGCGCTTGCCTTCGAGCAGGTTGCGCACCGGGTTCAGCTTGAGCCGTACGCCAAAGTCGCGCACCCGCTGCTCCGGCTCAATAAACGTGCGCCCCACGTAGTGATTGCGAATGAGTCCGAATCGAAACGGGAGCCTCGCTTCGTCCGCGTAGCCCAGCGCGGCCGTTACGCCCGAGTCGGGCACGGGAACCACCACATCCGCGGGCACCCCGCTCTCGCGCGCAAGCTGACGACCCATTTGGTCGCGCGACTCCTGCACCCATCGGCCGAAAACTCGACTGTCGGGACGCGCAAAATATACGTGCTCGAAGATGCAGCTCGACTGCGGCACGCCGCTCGAGTATTGCCGGCTGGTCACGCCGTCCTCGGTCACCATCACCAGTTCGCCCGGCAGCACGTCGCGCTCGAACTCCGCGCGCAGCAGATCGAAGGCGCAGCTCTCCGACGCAATGAGGATCGTATCCCGACCCTGGGAGTTGCGGATGCGCCCGATCGAAAGCGGCCGGAATCCGCGCGGATCGCGCGCGGCGAAGATGCGGTCGCGCGTCATCATCACGATGGAAAACGCGCCCTCCACCTGGCGCAGCGAGTCGGCGATCGCGTCCACGAGCGTGCCGGCGCGCGAGTGGGCAATTAGCTGGACGATGATCTCGGAATCGGAAGTCGTTTGGAAGTATGCGCCTTCGCGCTCCAGCCGGGCACGCGCGTTGCCCAGGTTGACCAGGTTTCCGTTGTGGGCAATGGCGATGAGTCCCTTGGTCGAATCCACGCGAATGGGTTGCGCGTTCAAAAGCGCCGAATCGCCGGTCGTCGAGTAGCGCGTGTGGCCGATGGCCATCCAGCCAGGCAGCTTGGCCAGCACGTCGTCGGTGAAGATCTCCGAAACCAGCCCCATGCCCTTGATGTTGGCCAACCGCTGCCCGTCGGCCGTTGCAATCCCCGCCGACTCCTGCCCGCGGTGCTGCAATGCATAGAGCCCGAGATACGCCTGCCGCGCGGCCTCGGGATGAGCGTGAATGGCGACCACGCCGCACTCTTCGCGAAGCTTGGGATCGTCTTCCCGGAGGAACTGATTCTTCAAGTCGTTTATCCCGCCCTTTCCGCGCCAGGCGCTCGAGGGTCGATCATGGTGATGGTGGCGGTGCACCCTGGGAAACGTCGACCAAGCGGAACGGCGCGGAGAATTGGGAACTGCTGCCGTCGCCTGTCGGGCTCGGCGAATCCAGGTGTGCGTAGACTCCAAACCGAATCATATTATTGCTGAGTGCGTCTGGCACAAGCCAGAACTCCGTTCGCATCGCGCCATCCCTCTGTTTCTCATAGAATACGGCCGTGCCCGCCCAGTCCGCGGCGCCGAGCGGCAAAGGCGCGGTGACGACGGCAGGAATGGCGGCCGACCACGGCGTAGGGACCGGCGGCGGTGTATTCACATTTCCAAAATGGTAGAGGGCCTGCTGAGACTGGTTCATCTCGTCGATGACTTGGAAGTAGAAGTTCTCTCCGTTTGGGTTGATCATCGCGCGGGGCTTGACCGCCATCATGACTATAAAGCGGGTGCCGACGATCTTGGGTGGAGCAGGTTTGGGCGGCGTCACAACGAGCGTCGCCGGTTTGTCATAGCTCAGCAATAACTTCCAGGTCGGTCCGTTCGGGTCCACCCTGGTATCCACGCGCGCCCATCCCCACTTCTGTGCTTGAAGTTTTTCGATCGCGCCGTTGGTCTTACGCCCGCAAATCGCATCCGTAGCCAGTTTCACCAGCGGGCCGCCTTCACTGTGCGGCACCAGGTTGAGAAGCTCTTGTACCGTGCGCACATCCTCACGAATATTGTATCCTTTCAATCCGACCGACGCTCTGATGCTCTTCATAGTGCGAAGATTCTCCTGCCCATTCTGAAATCGAGCCAGTTTTAGGAATGAAGCGCGAACTGTGGCTGCGGACCGCGGCACCTGCGCCTTAGGCCGTCATCTCGTCGTGCAGAGCGGCTTCCAGCGCATCAGCCCACGAGCGGCGGAGATCGTCGAGCGTGGCCGAAACGAGCCGGTCGCCGTAGACAGAGATCTGCACACGGTCGCCTCCGGTGGTTCCAATGCGACTGCACGAGAAGCCGGACTCCTCGGCCAGCTCGCGAATCGCAGCCACTCGATTGGGCGTCGCAGAGAGGAGCACGGTGGTTGCCGGCTCGGCGAAGATCCCAAACAGCGGATGACTCATTAGTGAGGGAGCCTGCTCGACCGTTACACCGATCCCGAGCGGAAACGCGGCTTGGGCAAGCGCGACGGCGATGCCGCCGTCGGAGATATCGCGCGCCGAGCGCAGCAGCCGCCGATGCGCCAACACCCCGAGAAGCTCGTGCAGTTCGGCTTCGGCATCGAGATCGAGCGGCGGCGGCTGGCCCCATACGCCGCCCAGGACCACTTTGGCGTACTCCGACGAGCCGAAGACCGAAAGATACGCTGCTGCGGCGGATTCGCTCTGGGAGTCAGTCTCGGGTACCACGACCGGCTCGTCGCCCAGTACTCCAGGTACTTGCTTCGATCTCGGCTCCGAAGGCACAGCGCGGGCAGGGGAACGGAACGAAGGATTGGGCGTTCCCTCGGCCGAAGGCCGCCACAGGAAAAGAATCGCATCGCCGGCCGCCTGGAAATGCGCCGGCACAACCTTCGTCACATCGTCCAAGATGCCCACGATGCCGAGCACGGGCGTGGGATAAATGGCCTCCCCGCGCGTCTCGTTATAAAACGAGACGTTGCCGCCGGTGATTGGCGTGCGCAGCGTGGTGCAGGCTTCCGCAATCCCGTCGACGGCTGCCGAAAACTGCGCCATGATCTCCGGCTTCTC
>JASHTH010000570.1 GCA_030040655.1 Acidobacteriaceae bacterium
GGGCCGCCTTCACGGTGACAGATATCTAACAGCGGAGCCATAGCCTTCGCCGGCTTGGAGCTGTCCTGCTCGCCAATGCCCTCGGCCATCGCATCCAAGGAGTCGACGATCACCAAATCGAATTCTGCGTATGGGAACTCTGCCCATACTTCAGGATGTGTCAGTGGCGGACATTTACCGCGGCTTACGACCTGCAAGTTCCTCAGGTCTTCGGCTCCAAAGCTTCGGAGCCTCGTCCTCAGCGTGTCGCGTGAATTGTCACGGTCTAAAATGAGAACCCGCAGCCCTTGACGTGCACTTTGAACGCCCAGTGGTTGGCCAGGAGAGATTTACCTATGCCGCGCGGCGCGAATATCTGCGTCAGACGTCCTGGCGCGAGAACGTTCGGTACAACCCACGCGACCTCCGAATCGTTCATGTTCAAGAAAGTGTCCATGCCTTCCGTGATCCAAGCCGAAGAGGGGGCGGTGCCTCTCACGGTTGGTACAGTCGGCGAGCCCCATTTCGGCGCGTCCATCACCCGCTGTTCAAGCTCTTGCGCGGTGTGCCCCGCCGCAAGAAAGTCGCTGACATCAGCTCGCTCGGGGAGTTCGGGGAACGACACGACTCGGACTCCACGGGCAAAGCGTGAAATTGCCGCCGCGGCAGTGGCCGCGTAAATCCTTCCAGGCTCGTCGTTATCCTCGAATATCACTACCTGCTTGCCAGTGAAATAGGGGCCGTAAGAATCCAACCATTTCGGAGAATGGCCTTGCTGCCAGGCGCCGTCGAATGTCGTCGTCGCGGCAATGGAAAAGGCACGCTGCGCGAAGAGGTTAGCGTCCATCACGTTTTGGCAGTCCTTTTCTCCTTCACAGAAAAACACCAGATTCGCCTTCACCACATCAGGCAGGTTGTAAAGAATGCGCCGTGTCTTCTCTTTTCTCTTGGAGTCGATTCCGGGCTTCCACTTCCCGTCTGCCGGGTGAAAGATACGGAAGGTTTTCTTCCCCGTCTCCGACTCGTACCGGTGCTTCTGGAAGAGGCTCCTGCCGTTTTCATCGTGGTAGTCGTAGATCGCCACCGGCGGACCGAGGTGGGCTTCGCCTGTTCGTCGCGAAACCGGAGTTGCGCCGGTGATCTCGGCAATGTTGACTTCCGCCTAATCGAGCGAGCACGAGGAGAACCTCGCCTCGAACTGGAAAAGATTCCCCTTGGCGCCACAGGCGTGGCGGTTGAATCCGCCATTTCCATCGAGGAACAGTGTGCAGGAAGGATTGTCCTCGGAGTGGAAGGCGCACCGAACGGGCACCTTCTTGCGGAGCGGAATTCGCTGGCCGGGGTGTCGGCGTTCAAAGTAGGCGCGTATCTGCTCTCGTGAAAGCTGCATCGAACGCCTGCCACGTCCAAGAGGAGCGGCGGTCTCCGGCCGGAGTGCGGTCACTGCAGCAGCTGTCATCAGTTAATCCTTCGCGGGAGTTGTTCCCCGTTCTATCAGCAGATCAATCGAGCTTTGTTTGATGCGAATTGCGCGACCAAGCCGCACCACGTCGAGGTTTTTCCGCTCGTAAATCCAAGCCCAAATCGTTCTCTCGCTTAGTCTGAGCTGGCTGGCGGATTCTCTGACTGTCAATAGCTTCTCTGCCATTCGGCGAATTACCTCACTCCACGTGATTTACGATCATCTTGCACGTTCCTGCTTGACAAATCAATGCTTTCTTGCGATATTTTGTGTTCATGATCCGCTAGCAATTAGCTAGATGCAGAGACAGGAGCGCAATGACCCAATCTCAGGCGGGGTGGATAGATGATTTCGCGAGTTCCCTCGCGTCATCGTTTCTTCCCGTCCGTGTCGATCTTCAGGCGCAACTCCCGATCCATCCGTTGCGAACAGTTCAAACGCTTGATGCAGAAGAGCTTTTGACAGTGCTGAACTTTAAAGATGAGTCGAGAGAAGGGCTCGTGTGGCGGCTGAATAGAATCTCAGATCGCCTGAGGCGATGGGTTGATGAGTGGTTAGACTCCGGCAGAGGGGCCGATGGAGTGGAGTGCCCGGCGAATCGCAACTACGAGATGGCAAGGGCGGTAGTTGCCGCGATCTACAAGTATTCGACTCGAGGAAAAATGCATCTCCTCGGAACAAGCGACGGCCTTGTGTTGTGGTTCGACCTCCAGGAGGAGAAGACCCCGCCGGCAAGCAAGGGATTACCCCTCGAAGTCTATATCGAAACGGTTGCGAGCGAAAAGCTGGTGCTCCTTTTGAACTCCGATCTCAGCTACAAATTAGCGAAATGTCGAGAGCCGGAGTGCGGTCAATATTTCGTCCTGAAGCATTGGAATCGTACCTATCGAGGCGGAACGCTTTGCTCCTCTTGTCAGCGCGCGCGAAGCCTTAGGAGCGCAGCGGAGGCAACGGAGGATGAACGAGATGACGCACTTAGGCAACTTCATATACTCGCGGCGAAGAAGTTCAAGGGGCGGATCCTAAAGAGCCCCGAGTGGCACAAAGACCCTGCCTTGCGGAACCGGATAGCCCAATACCTAAGTGAGCAGATTGAGAACTCGAAATCGTTGACCAAAATCTACCCGGATGGCGTGACGGGAAGGTGGGTTGCCAGGCGCACCAATTGGGAAAAGATCGAATCAACCGCGAAGAAGGAAGGCGCGAACCATGTCAGTGTTTCGCTATAAGGGCAGCAAGGTCTGGACCATGGATTTCATCTTCCACGGGCAGCGCATCCGAGAGAGCACGGGAACACGGTCCAAGACCCTCGCTCTGAAGATCGAGGGCAAGCGCCGGCGCGCTCTCGAGGAAGGCGCGGCTGGCATCAGGAAGGCTCGGGGACCGCGGCTGCTGTCCGTTGCGGCCGATGAATGGCTGGAGGCGAAGAAAGCCACTCTCGCCCCACGGTCGGTCGAGATCGCGCAAGGCGCGTTGGCGCATCTGCTACCGGAAGTGGGCCGCAA
>JASHTH010000074.1 GCA_030040655.1 Acidobacteriaceae bacterium
TAGAACAGGAGCGGTACCGCGATTCTGAGCACGTCCAGCGGCAGGCGAACAATGTAACTGCCCTTCAGCGAGAACATCACCACGATGGTGAACAGCAGGGCGACCAGCGTCATGGGCGCTGCTCGCGGAACAAATCTTTGGTCATACCATCCCCGGCCCTTGGCCCGAACGAGCACCGCCCGCGTCAGGAATCCGGCGACAAATGGAATCCCCAGGTAAATCAATACACTTTGCGCAATCTCGCCGATGGAAACGTCGACCACGGCTCCGCGCAGCCCCAACCAGCGCGGCAATATGGTGATAAACACCCAGGAATAGACCGAGTAGAAGAAGACCTGGAATAGGGAGTTGAATGCCACGAGCCCCGCGGCGTATTGCGTATCGCCCTTCGCCAGCTCGTTCCACACAATCACCATGGCGATGCAGCGTGCCAACCCGATCAGGATCAGGCCGGCCATGTAATCCGGATACCCGTGCAGAAATACGATAGCGAGCACGAACATGAGCACCGGCCCGATGAGCCAGTTCTGGGCCAAAGAGAGACCGAGCACGCGCTTGTTGCGGAACACCTCGTGCAGTTCCTCGTACCGGACACGCGTGAACGGCGAGTACATCATCAGAATCAGACCTACGGCAATAGGAATCGACGTCGTGCCGACGCTGAAGCGATTGAGGAAGGGAACGACTCCTGGGGCAAGCCAGCCGAGCGCCACTCCGAGCGCCATGGCGGCGAAGATCCAGCCGGTTAGATAGCGGTCAAGGAACGAAAGACGGCTCTTCTTCAATTCTGGGCCTCCAGTTCAGCGATGGGTCCGCGTGCCTTACGAGCGCCCGATCTTGTCAATCTCCCGTTTGATGGCCAGATCTTCGAGTGTCGCGAGCGGCAGCGAGAGAAACAGCCCGATCCTGCGATCGAGAATCACGAACGCCTCGCGGAACGCACGCACGATCTCCTCCGGCGTGCCTTTCACCGCCGCGGGATCGGAAATGCCCCAGTGCGCGGTCATCGGCTGGCCGGGCCAGTAAGGGCACTGCTCCTTCGCGGCGTTGTCGCAGACGGTGAAGACAAAATCGAGCTTTGGCGCACTGGGGGCGGAGAACTCGTCCCAGGATTTGCTGCGCAGCCCTTCGGTGGAGATGCCGGCGGATTCGATTTGCCTTAGGGCTTCGGGCCGCGGTTGCCCGGTCGGATGACTGCCGGCACTATAGGCCCTGAATCGCCCCTTGCCTTTGTGATTGAGGATCGCCTCAGCCATGATCGACCGCGCCGAATTTCCCGTGCACAGAAAGAGCACATTGTAGCGGTTAGCCATCTCGGTCATTCATTCTCTCGAGTCTGAGGTCAGTTTGGAGACTTTGGGCCTCACAGGATGCTGACGATTTCGATCTACCAGCGTTTTGAAAGGGCACGGCTTTAGCTGTGCCGAAGAAGGTCTTCACTTTTCTCTCTCGCGGGCCTCAGCCCGCGAGAAGGCAACATTTCAGAGAGCGGCCGCGGCCGGCGCGCAACAGCCTGGCTGGCAGCATTCGAATGCCGGTTTGGTTGCGCGGATGAACGCGCTCACAAACTTGCCTTCCACTTCCGGCGCAATCGCGTCCACGTCGATCCCGGCTTCCCTCATGAATGGCCGCGCATCCTCCGCGCGGTAGATACGCGTCGGCTCTATATCGATCTCACCAAAGCCGGCCGCCGCCAGCTTGTTCCTGTAATCCTGTTCTTCGAGCGCGCCGGCCATGCACCCCACCCAGAGTTGCATGCTCTGCCGTAGGGCATCGGGCACGCTGCCGCGCACCACAACATCCGACACCGCAAACCGCCCGCCAGGCTTGAGCACGCGAAAGGTCTCGCGCAGCACGCGGTCCTTGTCGGCCGAAAGATTGATGACGCAGTTCGAAATCACGACGTCGATCGAATTGTCGGGCAGAGGAATGTCTTCCATCTCGCCCTTGAGGAACTCGACGTTGGTTGCGCCGGCCTGCCGCTGATTCTCGCGCGCCAGAGCCAGCATCTCGTCGGTCATGTCCAGGCCGTAGGCTTTCCCCGTCGCGCCCACGCGCCGCGCGGAGAGCAGGACATCGATCCCCCCTCCGGATCCGAGATCGAGAACCGTCTCGCCGGGCCGCAGGTCGATCAGAGCCGTTGGATTGCCGCATCCCAACGATGCCCGCAGCGCCTTTTCCGGAACCACCCTCTTGTCGCTGTCGCCGTAGAGGTCAGTCGTGATTGCATCGCAGCATCGCACTCCTGGACTGCAGCACCCTGGCTCGGAGCCGGCTTGCGCTACGGCGCGCGCGGCGCTCGCATACTTGTTCCTGACTTCGTCCTTCAGACTGGAAGTAGCAAGCATGGACCCTCCTCGTATACGCCAAGGCGAATATATGCAACTTGAATATATTTGTCAAGGCATATATATTGGAAAAGTGGATCGCTCACCCAAGCTATTCGATCTTGCGCGCCTCTTCGCCGCACTCTCTGATCGCACTCGCCTGCGGCTCCTCAATCTCATGGATTGCCGGGAGGTCTGTGTCTGCTATTTCGTCGCGATTCTCGGCCAGAGCCAGCCCAAGATCTCCCGTCACTTGGCCTATCTGCGAAACGCAGGGATCGTCAGCGCGCGGCGAGAAGGGAAATGGATGCACTACAGTCTGGCGCGCCCGATCGACTCGGGGGCTGCGGCGATCCTCGACGCGACCCTCGAGTCTCTTAAAGTTGATCCCGAGATGCAATCCGATCTGGCCAGTCTCGCCAGCGCATGCTGCCATCCGGAGGGTTTCGTCACGCTGCTGGGTGCTCCTGTTCCGGTCGGCTTCGAGCCAGCTCAAAGCTAACCCTTTTCGAATCTGCAGATGTTTCCCGCTGAAAAAGCCCCCTCAAAGGAATGCCTCTTTGTTCTCGATAATCCATTGATCCAGGCCGATCGGCTCGCGCCCGAGTGCTCGCTTCACTCCGTTCGTCACCGTGGCCAGCTGCCCTTCGCGAATCGCCCGCCATAGCTCGACGTGCGCCGCGATCTCCTCCGGCGATGCGCCGGTAGCCGCGAATCGCCGGCCGGCTTCTTCGTCGGAGATCGACTCAAACCGGAGCTTCCTGCCAATCGCCGCTCCGATCCTCACGGCGATCTCGGAAAAGCTCAACGCTTCAGGTCCAGTGAGCGGCAACGCCTCTCCGATAAATAGGCCGGTTGTGAGCACTCGCACCGCTACTGCGGCAATATCCCCGGAGTGAATGAACGGCCGCCTGCCGTCGCCGGTCGATGAACGGATAATCTCTTCTTTTTTAATCGAATACGACCAAGCCATCAAGTTTGACATGAATCCTGATGGGCGCAGGAACGTGAACGGAACCC
>JASHTH010000571.1 GCA_030040655.1 Acidobacteriaceae bacterium
TCTGCGACCGCTTCTTCGATCGGGTCTTTCTATCTTCACTTCCGCAGCAAAGAAGATATCTTCGCCGCCGTGCTGGAGTGGTTGGGCGCGCAGATTGCGGCCTCGATCAACCAAGCCATGGCCCAGGCAGGACCGGATCCGCTGGACCACATGTGGATTGCCGTGAAAGCGCTGGCGGAATTCCTTGCCCGCAACCCGGACGAAGCGCGCATCCTGATCGTGGAGTCTTCGGGTTTGGGAAAACGACTGGAAGCGGTCAGGCGCGCGGTTGTGCAGAGCCATACGCGCAGCGTGCAGCAGGCGTTGACACGGCTCGCCGATCGGCTTCCCCCGATCGACGCGGCCATTGCGGCCAGCTGCTGGGTGGGCGCGGTCTACGAGGCGGCGTTCCACTGGCTGGAGCAACCGGAAGCCGAACGCGCGTCGCCCGAGCACCTGGCCGAAAGCATCGCCGCGTTCAATTTGCGCGCGATCGGAGCGCCGGTCGACCGCGGAGATTCCTGATTCTCTGTGGAGGTCGAAGCCCACGGAGGAAGTACGATGAACACGATGGTTTCGGAGATTCGACTGGCAGTCCGAACGCTGGCGCGCAGCCGCGCCTACACGGTCGTCGCAGTTTTGACGCTCGCCATCAGCATGGGAGCGACGACGGCGACTTTCAGCTTGTCCGATGCGATCATCAACCGGCCATTTCCCTTCCCGCGGCTGGACCGCGTGGTCGCGCTGACCACGACAATCCCCAAATCCGGATCGGCGCGGTATCTGGTTTCTCCGGCGGATTTCTTCGATTGGTCGGAACGGAACCGCGTGTTTGCGTCGATGGCTTCATTCCGCGGATGGGATGCGCAGATGACGGGCACGCGCGAGCCGCAGCCGCTGCGCGCCTTCGTGGTTTCGCCGCAGTTCTTCGCCATCTTCGGCGTCGCGCCGACGATGGGACGCGTCTTTGCCGGAGAAAGCGAGCCGCATTCGATCGTGGTGAGCCACGCATTTTGGCGCGAGCGGCTGAAAGCCGATCCGAATGCCGTGGGGCGTGCGATCGAACTGAACGGGCAGGCTTACAGTATCGCCGGGGTGATGCCGCGCGAGTTCGACTATCCAACCTACACCGATGTGTGGGCGCCGTGGGTTGTTACTTCGACGCCGGAACGGGCGCAACGCGCCAATGGCACGATGGAGGTGCTGGCGCGGCTCAAGGACGGCGTCTCGATCCCCGCGGCGCAGGCGGAGATGAGCGTGATCGCCGCAGGCCTGGCACGGCAGCATCCGGACACGGACGCAGGCCGCGAAGCGATGGTGACGAGCTTTGCCCGGTCACTCGATCCCTACGCGGGCGGATACCTAGCGGTCGTCGTAGCCGCGGTGGTTTTCCTGCTGGTGCTGGCGTGCGCGAACGTGGCGAACCTGCAACTGCTGCGCGCTACGACGCGGCGACGAGAGCTGGCCATCCGCGCCGCTCTGGGCGCAGCGCGGGCGCGCATTGCGCGACAACTGCTCAGCGAAGGCGTTCTGCTGTCGCTGTCCGGAGCCGCGCTGGGTCTGCCGTTGGCGCGCTTGATGCTGACATGGATCCGGAACGGCGTTCCGGAATTGGTGATGCGGCATTTGCCGGGGATGGCGCGCGCCGGGCTGGACACGAGGATGCTGTTGTGGACGTTCGTCGCATCGCTGATTTCGGGCGCGGCCTTCACGCTGCCCGCGGTATGGCAAGCATGCGGTAAAGCCAGGATGGTTGAGGGCCTGCAGGAGGCGGGGCGCGGCACAGTCGGCAGCGGCGGACGCCGGCTGCGCAGCGCGCTCGTGGTGGGCGAGTTGGCGCTGGCTATGGTGCTGCTCACGTGCGCCGTTGCCATGCTGCGCACGGTGAGCGGCCTGGATCCAACCAAGGAAGGATTCAATCCGGCCAATGTGTATACGTTTTCGCTGCGCGCGCCGCAGGACCGATTCGCGAGCGACGCCGCGGTGACGAATCTCTATCGTGAAGTGCTGCGGCGGCTGGGCGAATCGCCCCAGATCAAGAGGGCTGCGGCGATCTCCGAACTGCCGGCGCTTGCCGACACGCGGACGGTTTCGGTCGCTATCGAAAACCAGCCGGCGCCACCGGCGGATCGGCCGATTCTCGCCGAGTTGCGGGTGGTCAGCCCGGAGTGCTTTCGCACGCTCGGCATTGCGGTGCAAAGCGGGAGGAGCTTCGACCCGCACGACGATGCGGCGGCTGAGCCGGTTGCAATGGTGAGCGCGAGCGCGGCGCAGCGATTCTGGCCGCACCAGGGCCCGCTGGGGCAGCGGGTGCGGATCGTCTCCAGCGAAGTGGCGTCGAAGTGGATGCGCGTCGTAGGCACGGTGGGGGATGTGAACCAGTTTTATCTCGATGCGGAGATCCGGCCGGTCATCTTCGTACCTTACCTGCAGCACCCGATACGGGAGATGAACTTCCTGGTGCAGCCGGCGGCCGGCACGGAATGGGCGACAGCGGCGGTTTCGGCTGCCGTGTCGGAGGTCGACCGGGGGCAACCAGTCTTCGGGCTTGACAGCTTGAGTCAGGAGTTCGTTGACCTGGGCGGCGCAGTGGGCCTGATCGCCACGCTGATGGGAATCTTCGCGATGTTGTCGCTGATTCTGTCGGCTACGGGGATTTACGCGGTGATGCACTACTCGGTGGTGGAGCGGACTGCGGAGATCGGCATCCGCATGGCGCTGGGCGCGCAGCCCGCGCAAGTTAGCCGCATGGTATTCACAGAGGTGCTTCGCGTGGCTGGGGTGGGAGTGGGTCTTGCGCTGCCGGTGACGTGGGCCTCAGGGCGCGTGTTATCGAGTCTGCTGGCGGGGATTGTGGGACAGGGCGCCTGGACGCTGACGTCGGCAGCTCTGCTGGTGGTGGCGACCGCACTTGGGTCGAGCTATCTTCCGGCGCGGCGAGCGACGCGGATCGATCCGCTGGCGACGATCCGGCATACATAGGCGCGAGAACGAGTATTGCGACATTCACGCTACTGAAATATTAGTCAATTACGCTCATATCGCTTAGGATTTCCTCTTGACAGATGGGCTATGTCTTGCCTATCTTTAGCAATTGGAAGACGAGAGTGCTAGCACACTCCTGGCGGAACTGCTCAAAGCCGCCGCTTTCGGCAATTCCTGGGACGATGTAGCCATTCGGATTCTGCACAAGGTCGCCGCTCCCTGAGGGTCCCACCCGAACGACGAAGACCTGTCGTT
>JASHTH010000572.1 GCA_030040655.1 Acidobacteriaceae bacterium
GATCGCCGCAGCGCATGCACTGATCGCGGTGCCCGCCGAGGGCTGCGGTGCGGCAGCGCGCAATGGCATCGAGCGCCTTGCGATGCGGCCAGGCAAGGTGCGTTCCATACTTGTGCCAGAAGCTGTCGCCTGCTGCGCGGATGATGTCGGCCACCTCGAGGGTGGGCCGGCTCATCGCTTAATGAGCTTCCGCGATCGGTTTACGCTGTCAGGGCTGGAGACAGCAATCGCCTCGATGGGGCTGGCCACGGCCTGCAGGTGGCGGCGGGACAGGTGAAGATAGACGGCGGTATCTGCCAGTTCCGCGTGCCCGAGCAACACCTGGATGGTACGCAGGTCGGCGCCGGCTTCCAGCATATGCGTGGCGAAGCTGTGTCTCAGCGTATGTGGAGAACGCGCTTTTGAATGCCCGCCTTTATCCGCGCCTCGTTCACCGCGTTCCATACGATCTTGGTTGTGATCGGAACGTCGGCGCGCCAGTTGTTCACGGTTCCTGGGAAAAGGTAGGTCTTGGGCTTCATCCACCGCCAGTACTCACGCAGCGTCTCCAGCAGACTGTTGCTGAGCAGTACGTCGCGATCGCGCCCACCCTTGCCGTGACGAACGCGGATCACCATTCGCTCGCTGTCGATATCGTCCACTCTCAGTTGACACAGTTCTGTACGGCGAACGCCGGTACCGTAGATGGTCATCAGCATGGCACGGTGCATCAGGTTCCGGGCCGAATCGATCAGCCGCGCGACCTCTTCCTGGCTGAGTACCGTCGGCAGTGGCCTTTGGCGCTTGGGAAACGGAATCTGATCGTGCAGATACGGCCTCTTCAGCGTTCTCACATAGAGAAAACGCAGTGCCGCTGTCCTGCCTTCAATCGTGCCAGCGGACAACTTCCTGTCCCCGAAACAGATGTACCTGTGCCTCGCCAAAATTCCGAACTGCTGCTGAATCAGGTAGATGGACCGCTCACTTTCGTTGAGTGAGTCGATGCGAAAATGGGGTATGTTACGTCCGATGTCGCTCCTCCTAACGCTGGCCAATAGACTCCTGCGCTCTCGCAACGACCTCTTGATGGAAAATCTAGCGCTCCGTCAGCAGCTGATGATGTTGACCCAGAACCATTCTCGGCCTCACCTCGCCAGGTCGGATCGGCTCTTCTGGGTTCTGCTCCGGCGATGCTGGGCAGGATGGAAAGGTGCACTTGTGATCGTGCGGTCAGAGACCGTCATCCGTTGGCATCGCACCGGCTTCAGGCTGTACTGGAAATGGTTGTCACGCAAACATCCTGTTGTGGGAAGGAAGCCCACGTGTCGAGAGCTGCGGGAGCTGATCTTTCGCATGGTGGCCGAGGATCGCACTTGGGGTGCGCCGCGTATCCACGGCGAGTTGAAGATGCTCGGCTTCGATATCTCGGAGCGGACAGTCTTGCGTTGGATGCGAAAGGCTCCGAGAGATCCCGAGTCGGCCGGACGATGGGCGGCGTTCCTCAACAACCACCGGGAAGCCATTGCCGCCATGGACTTCTTCACCGTTCCGACGTTCACCTTCAGCGTGCTGTATTGTTTTTTCGTGATCGCTCATAATCGGCGGCGCATTCTTCACTGCAACGTCACTCGGTATCCGACCAGCGCATGGGTATCTCAGCAGCTGCGGGAGGCCTTCCCTTACAACTCCGCGCCAAAGTATCTCATCCTTGATCGCGAGCACGCATTCCATAATGAGGTTTTGGAAACAGCGAAGAGTCTGGGCATCTCCTTGGTTCGAATCGCGGTTCGAAGCCCCTGGCAGAATGGAGTTGCCGAACGATTCGTCTCCAGCTGCCGCCGCGACCTGATCGATCATGTGATCGTGGCGAACAATCGCCATCTGAAGCGGCTGATGAACGAATATGTGAGCTACTACCATGAAGACCGGACGCACCTCGCGCTCGGCAAAGAGACACCCTCCGGACGGAGGGCACTGAGCCCCGGCACAGACGGCAAAGTCATCTCCATGCCCAAGCTCGGCGGCCTGCATCATCGCTACGATCTCGCAGCCTGAAAAATTGGCTCTGGATATGCCGGTGAACTTCGAAGGCATGCGATTGGTGCGTCTGGTCTCTGAAGAGACGCAATTCTCCATCCCAGTCGCTCAACATCGCGGCGTGTGCAACCGCAGAGAGTGCAGGTATGATACCCTCCCAACTGTCATTCAGACGAACAGGAATCGTCCGGATGGAATTTTGGCGAGCCACTACTACAAATTCGAGTACGACGGAGACGGCATGATTCGCCCGACCTCATCGCACTCGCGACGTCGACCAGCGATTCCGGTCCGAGCGCCTTTGACGCCATTTTCTTCGTGAAGGCAGCCACCTCCGCCCGCCCCGACTAGACGTTGCGAAGCGGGGAATCGCCTGGAGGCCGGACCCCACGCCGGGGGTGCTCAATCGGGACGAGCGTGGCGAATCTCGCTGTCGCGAACGGGCCAACGCACGCGTTGACAGCGTTGTGGGAGGATTGTCGCCAACTCGGAATGTATGGTCCGCTGCCTTGTTGCAAGCGAAAAGTGAAGATGACGGTTTGGTCTGCGCAAATGTATCCGGTCTTTGCGTGAGCCTCAAGCTCTGGACCTTGATGGAATGCGCTGCGCTCTCGTCCTAACTTGTCCTCCGCCAAAATTCCATCCGGGTGCAAAATGGACCTGCGTGTCTGACACGCGGACAA
>JASHTH010000573.1 GCA_030040655.1 Acidobacteriaceae bacterium
GTCCGCGACGTCCAGATGGGCCGGCAGATCCGAGATCCTGCGCTCGCGTTTGAATTTGAGCCAGGGCGCCGGAGCTACCTCCTTACGGATTTCGCTGATCACCGCTTCGTCGATCTCGACCCGGTGTTTGAGCGAGTCGAGAGCGTTCTGCAGTTGTTCGACGAGCTTATATGCCAGGTCCGGACGCCCTGCAGCCAGGCACGAGGTCTTCAGATCGGTGATGGAACCGATCCTATTCCCGCGCGCCTTCATGGCAACCAGGCAGACATTCCACCAGGGAGACTTCGCCTTTGTGAGCTTAGTCTTTGTCTGGTGGAACTGCTCTCCGTACGTGATCCGTCCCGCAACAAAACGCGGAAACTGATCGGATGGCATGACACAGATCGTGTCGAAGTCAAAGTCGCCGCCGTTCCTGCGCGCCGTCTTCGAGTGAAGGATATAGGTTCCTTCCATGCGGAGCTGACGTTCAAGGATGGAGTTGACCAGCGACTCGTCAAGATCTGCGCCCAGCGCACGTTTGAGCAGCGGAACGAGCTCGTCGTTGGTGAGATGGCGGATGGGAAGCAAATCCTCCTGCATACGGATGGGATACCGGATGCAGAGTCCCTGTTCCGCCGTGAGCGATGTGATGGATGTGTCCAGCGGAATCCAATCCGAGGCCGAGAGAATTTTCCCCCGGTGCTCGATCAGAACGCCGTCATCTGCCAATGCAAATGCCGGCAGCCGGAAACCTCCACCCGTGCAGATGCGAAATGCCCAGCGGGCCAGCTTGCGGTTGATCTGGTTCGATACATAGGGGAACTTGATGCTGGTTCCGCTGCGATCGGCCAAAAGCACCGCTTCCGCCGGTTCCCACTCTTCGGAGACCTGACTTGCGCCACTCTCCAACGCTTCAGGATCAAAACTCGAATCCTCATCCTCGAATGTGGCAACGTCGGACGATTTGCCTAAGAGTTCAAGCAATGCATCATAGTCGCCCTCGTCCCAGGCCTTTCTCACCTTGCGGATCTGCTCGATGGCCCGAGGCATGATCTCAAGTTGAAGGCTGTCTTCCGAAGCGTGCTCGACCAGCGTATAGCTCGATCCGAACTCCGATGCCCGGGAGATCTGCTTGATCCCGAGAACCGCTGGACCTGTATACAACCGGCCCGATGTGCCTAGCTGTGGAAGGAAGCGCAGGCCCCCTTTCAACGCCGGTTTCGTGGCGCTATCAGGAAGGATAAGATCGACGCCCAGCCTGTCGGCCACGCGGTCGCTCATCGCCTTGAGTGCGCCTTTTGCCTGCTTCGGTTCTTGCGCGTCGAATGCCAGACGGAACTGGCAGAATCTGTCGGTGCCGATCTTCAGCTTCCGATAGACGGACTCACGAACCCATCCGCGGCAGTCGTTGGTGCCAAGAGCGTGCTCCTGGACTACGGCCACGCGAAAGCTGGGTTCGTCCACCATCAGCCTGCAGTCGGAGACGAGAATGGCAAAGTACACCATCGCCGCCTCGGGCCAATGCTGAAAGCGCTCAGCAATCTGTTTGGAGTGCGCGAGGTCGACAAAGTAGAACTTGCCGTCCTTGGCCGAATTACTCGCGCCCACCAAACGGTATTCGACCCCGCCGTAAATGAGCTTGGCCATGCGGTTTTCGACCACTGACTGCTCGTACGGCGTCAACTCATGCGGCACGCTGACGCGCGCTACCTGGATGCCGGGATAGAGCTCGGAGAGCAGTTTGCCCTCGAGCGTATCTTTGCGGCCCAGTTGGCTTGGCTTGCGGGTTACTTCACCGGACGCATCGATGCTCAGCTCAAGAATGAGCCGTTGATCGATGGCCGTCTTCTGTATCCTCGTCGCTGTCATTTTCTCCTCACTTGTCTGGCGCTTCGAGACGAAGTGACAAGAGATCTGCCGATCCCGGTCATGAATCCCTTCGCCTGGCCGCCCGTGTTAGGGGTGAGTGACAATCCAACCAGGCTCGAGAATCGAAACCGGGTCAGCGGAATTCCTCATCGCGCATGCGATAAGGCGTCAAAGGAGGATGACAAGATCCGTATCTCAGGGATGTATCCTCTTTGAAACTGTGCTGACCCTGCGGACGTGCTACTTGCGCACAGGCCGCTTCACCAATGTCGGAGACCCGTTCTGGATCTCCGCCTCCGCCTTGTAGACCACGACGGAGTAAAGCAATCCGCTCTTCGTTTGAAATGCCCTGATCAGGGCCTCGCCTTCATTGGCCGCCTCGGTGCCAAGCTCGGGCTTCTCAGGCGACGATCCCTCCTTGGCAAGGAAGTATCGTGCCTGTCGATCTTCTTCGTGGCCACGCCTGCGTCTCCGGTTCGGCTCAGTTTTCGGCGCGGCCGATTGCTCGTTTCCTGGGAGCTTTACTACTGCTGCTGTCGCCATCATTGGCCTCCCTGATTTCGGCAAAACCAGAGTTACTGTGTCCTGTTTAGGGTCCGTTAAGGTCGCCGCTCCCTGCCGGTCGCGTCGACTTGAATGTTGTGGTTTCGAAATACAGCTACTCCGGTTTTGCTATAGCTGCAGTCTCGCTACCGGTTAGAGTGTCGGGCGCGTTCAGAATCTGGTTTCGCCGCTCGCCATCGATGGGCCGCTCACTGTAGTCGGCGATCCACAGTCCATCGGGATTGGCGTCCGACCTTTTGTCA
>JASHTH010000574.1 GCA_030040655.1 Acidobacteriaceae bacterium
GAGCCACGCCGGCAGCGCGCACTGCACGGGCGCGTTCATCGACAGAAAGGTGTCGGCAATGACCTCGAGGCGATCGAGCGCCTGCGCCGATTCCGGGCCGGTTGCGACGATCCACGCCGCCTTCATCTGCGGCAGGCCGGCGATTTTGCTCAGGCCGCTAACGACGAAGACCCCCACTCCCTCAATGCCAGCAGTGAAGCTCGCGCCGGCGACACCGCACCCATAGTCGAGAAAGACTTCATCAACGATCAACGAAAGGTCGAAATTGTGGCAAAGCCTTGCTAGTTCCTCTGCCTCCCACGGTTTTGTGAATTGGCCTGTGGGATTGTTGGGGTGAACAACGACGATGGCGCGCGTCTGCGGTGTTATTGCGCGGCGAAATCCTTCCGGGTCGATCTGCCAGCCATGGTCGTAAATCAGCGGCGCGTGCGTGAGGCGTACATCGTCGAGATCGGCAAGAAAATCGAAGAGCGGATAGCTCGGCTGCGGCACGAGGACTTCGCAGCTGAAATCGCAGAGCAGGCGGAATAGAAAACTGTAGGCCTCGCTGGTGCTCGTGGTTAGGACAATCTGATCGGGATCGACGCTCACGCCGCGATCGGCATAGTAGCCGCACACGGCGCGGCGCGCGGCAAGGCTGCCTTTGGGCTGCGGATCGTAGTCGAGGGCCCTGGGATCGGACAATGCGGCGAGCAGGCGGGGATCGTAGCGGAATCCGCAACGAGTAGGATTTGAGGCGGTGAGATCGGCGATTGGCAATCCGGAAGCGGCGCGCAACCGGAGCGCACGCGCCAGCTCGCTCTCCTCGGTATTCCAATTCGATCGTTGTGAGAAGCGCATCGGCATTCGCCCGGGTCATGGGTCAGTTTGGAGGGTACGGGCATCAGCCCGTACGTTTTTTTGCCCATCAACAGCTCTGGGGCTTTATCGAACCCTGCAAAAGCAACGTCCTAATTGCGCAAAAGCGTGAACTGCAGGTCCTTCGACTCCGTCCCACTCCGCGGGACTTCGCCCAGGATGAGAGTCGGACACTGTTTATGCAGCATCCGATAGCCCCCGAAAGAAACCGGCACCTGTCCGGAAGCTGCGGCCCGCTTCGTGCATCATGCACAATATCTACCGGCCTCCTGTTCAACCATACAGGCTTGCCGGCAGGAGGAACATTGGGTTTGCGCGCGGTCGTCTTCGATTTTGGCATGGTGCTTTCGGGTCAACCCAACATGAGGGCCCACGAAGCGATGGTGCGCATCACCGGGTTACCGGTCGAGCGTTTCGAGACCCTCTACTGGTCCGACCGGCTCGCCTACGATCAGGGCAAAGTGAGTGGCCTTCAGTTCTGGCGGAATTTCGTGCGCGATGCGGGCATTCACCTGGATGGATCCTCCGTGGAGGAGTTGAACCTGCTGGATGCGCTCCATTGGACGACGCAGAATCCTGCTATGCTGGCCTGGCAGTTGGAGCTCAAAAAACGCGGGCTGCTCACCGGGATTCTTTCCAACATGGGCGACTCGGTGTTGGCCAGCCTCGAAAAACACTTCGACTGGCTGCCGCGCTTCGATGTGCTGGTATGGAGCTTTCAGCTTGGACTGGTCAAGCCGGATCCGGCGATCTACCGTCACCTTTTAAGCAAGCTCGGCACCCGGCCCGAAGAAACGCTGTTCATCGACGATCGCCATGCGAATGTCGAAGCAGCGCGCGCCTTGGGCATTCGCGCCATGGAATTCACGACTCTCGAGAAGCTGCGCGACGACATGATCGCATCGGGCCTGGATCGCGAGCTGCCGCTTCCCTGCTGAGCGCGAATCGACACGCGTTGGCGTACAGAAGAAAACCTGCGGTCTCGGTTTTCATTTTGGCGGCCGATGGTCTACACTTCCCTGTTTCGCTCCTGCTACTGCGATTTCCGAGTTCCTGTGGCTGAAGCGATTGATTTGCGGCTTGCCCTGGGGACGCGCGCGAGTTCCTGCGTCTCCGGTTCACGGCGGTCCGTCAGAAAAAACAAAAAGGGGGGCTATACGGTGAACTCACAGCAACGAAGAACAGGATTGTGCGCTGCGGCATCGGCTGCGTTGTTGGCGGTCTCGGCATTCTATGCGGCGCAAGCGATGGCGCAGAGCGTTCCGGTGGTGACCGGCGACGCGCGAGTGGACAAGCTGCTGAGCCAGATGACGCTCGAAGAAAAACTCACCCTCATCCATGGAACAAAAGAAGACCCCGCCGTCTATCAGGGCCAGGCAGGCTACATGGCCGGCGTTCCGCGGCTCGGCATACCCGGCCTGCGCTTTGCCGATGGCCCTCCTGGTGTGCTCACGCGGCATCCGTCGCAGGGCGAAACGGCGACCATGGGCGTGGCCGCGACTTTCAGCGTGAAGACGGCCGAAGAGAACGGCCTGGTGATTGGCCGCGAAGACCGCGCTCTGGGTATCGATGTCTCGCTACAACCTTTTGTCAATATCGATCGCGATCTCGAGTTCGGCCGCGGCTACAACACATTCGGCGAAGATCCATTCCTGACCTCGCAGATGGGCGCCGCAGAGATTCGCGGCATTCAATCGCAGCATGTGATGGCGCAGGTGAAGCACTATGTCGCTTACGACAGCAACGCCTCGAACATCTTTGTCGACGACCAGACGCTGCATGAAGTCTACGTCGCGCCCTTCGACGCGGCCATCAAAGCCGGGGTTTCGTCGATCATGTGCTCGTATAACAAGGTCAACGGCACCTATGCCTGCGG
>JASHTH010000575.1 GCA_030040655.1 Acidobacteriaceae bacterium
GCGATTCCGGTGAAGCTGAACGACGTGGCGGGATAGGTGACGGTCTGTGTCGCCGAGCCGTTCTTGAGCGTGATGGAGTTGGCGGTGCTGGTGAGACCGCTGACCGTGCCGCTGATGGAGAAGGTCTGCGCGGTGCACGTGACCACGACGCCGGTAATGTTCGCAGTGATCGAGCTTCCCGAGCCGTTGGCGCTGACGGTGCAGGTTTCGCCCGTGGGCGAGGTGGCGACAGTGACCGCATACGAAGAGCCGGAGGCGATTCCGGTGAAGGAGAACGCCGTGCCCGGATAGGTGACGATCTGCGTGGCCGTGCCGTTCTTGAGCGTGATCGAGTTGGCGGTGCTGGTGAGGCCGCTGACCGTGCCGCTGATGGAGAAGGTCTTCGCCGTGCAAGTGACCACAACGCCGGTAACGTCGGCGGTGATCGAGCTTCCGGAGCCGTTGGCGCTGACAGTGCAGGATTCGCCTGTAGGCGACGTGGCGACCGTAACCGCATACGAAGAGCCGTAGGCGATTCCGGTGAAGGAGAAGGATTTAGCCGGGAATATTACGGTTTGAGTCGCCGCGCCGTTCTTGAGAGTGATGGAGTTGGATGCAGTGGTAAGGCCGGTGACGGTGCCACTGACGGAGTAGGTATTGGTCTTGCAGGTGACGGAAACGGTGGTCACGTTCTTTGTGCCCACCGTGCCCGTGCCTTTGGGGGGGGCGGTAACCGAGCAAGTTTGGCCATTCGGCTGGGTTTTGACCGTTACATCGAAGACGGTACCTGAGACGAGTTGCGTGCTAAATGTAAAACTAATATTGCCGCCGGTGCCGGTCTCGGGGAGCAAGTCGACCGCGCCGCCCTTCGGGTGATCTTCCAAGACGAGCTTTGCCTTCTTTGCCAGGCCTTTGATCGTGCCTCCGATCGAGTACACATTCGCGCAGGTAACGGCGATGTTCGTAACATTTGCCGAAGCGACCTTGCCCGTTGGGTGGGCGACCGTGCACATCTGGCCGTGGGGCTGCGTTTTGACGGCCACCGTGTAGGAGGTGCCCGAGGCCAGCTTCGTACCGAACGCGAAGGGGAAAGTGCCGCCGGTGCCGGTTTCGGTAAGCAAGTCGACCTTGCCACCCTTCGGCTGATCTTCCAGGGTGAGCTTTGCGCCTTTCGCCAAGCCCTTGATCGTGCCTCCAATTGAAAACGTCGCGCCCAGCGCACTGCCTGCGGCCGCGGCAACAAAAATCAGGCATGTGGTAACGGTTTGGACTGCTTTCGATAGCTCGAATCGCATAATTGCCTCCCATTTCGCTTTTGCCGGTCGCGCGGCCTTACCAAGTAGTGGACAATTCTTTTATTTCGTGTCGTCCCCGCACGCTGCGGGGGAAATGTTTGTCTCTCGCCGCACTTCGGAAAGCCCCGATAACGAGGGCGAGACGAACCGAATCGAGGCTGGCCGCTCCCCGCAGCAGCGGGTTACGGCAAATTGAGGCCGCAGCCTCGGCTACACGCCCCTGAAGTGCAATGGCCCGTGATTCAGCGGCGGAACGAGGGGAGGCTGCACGCGTTTCGCGCCCTCTAGAAAGGAAGCGCAAAACGTCCCTGAATCGTCTCATTCAAGAGAAAAACAATCTATCAGAACCCGGGTGCGACGGTCAGCAAAATTTAAGAATTTTGGAGGGCACCGGCTTCAGAGGCTGCGGAAAAAGGGCGAAGCGGAGACGAAATGCGTTACGAGGCCTCTTTCAGGGGTTAGGGCAGTTTAGGAAATAGTGTGTCCGTTCGGACGTTGCCCAAGGTCGCCGCTCCCTGTTGGTTCCCTCCCCAACGACGGAGACATGTCGATGAGACCCCGGTTGGTGGCGCCGACTTTGCGATCTTCCTTCGGCTACAACCTTTCCTAAATCGCCCTAAAGCCCACGTTAGAATTGGCAGATTTTTCGGCATGACTGAAGTCGTGCCCGGCAACAAAGCCCAACACAGGAAAGTTTTTTCCGCAACCAGTTCAGCCCGTAAGTTGTTCGCCACAAGAGAACGTTCCGGGGATTTTAGGCCAGTTTAAGAAAGGGTGTGTCCGCCTGGACGTTGCTCAAGGTCGCCGCTGCCTGTCGATCGCGTCGACTCGGCGGTCTTTCTCCGGCCACAGAATTTCTTAAGCCGCCATAGCCTCCAAAAGGAACCGGCTCATTCCCTGAGAGCTTTATGGTTCGGAACAGGCCATCGCGCGTCCCAACTTCGGCGCAACGTTAAGAATTGTCCAATCATGAGCTTCTGCTCGTTTTGGGAAAGCACCCCGCATCACTACTCGTCGTAGTTCAGCAGGCTGAAGACATCGTATTCCTTGAATCGCTCCCGGCCTTTGAGGAAGTCGAGTTCCACGGCGAAGGCCAGGCCGGCGATCACGCCGCCCAATTGCTTGACCAGCTTCACCGTCGCTTCCATGGTGCCGCCGGTGGCCAGCAAATCGTCCACCAGCACCACGCGCTGGCCGGGCGCGATGGCGTCGAGGTGAATCTCCAGCGTGTCGGAACCGTATTCGAGATCGTAGGTCACGCGCGCCACCGGGGCGGGCAGCTTGCGCGGCTTGCGCACCGGCACGAATCCGGCGTTGAGGCGGTAGGCCAGCGCCGGGCCGAAGATGAACCCCCGCGCCTCGATGCCCAACACCAGGTCGATTTTGCGCGCGATGTAGTGCGCCGCCAGCGCGTCGATCAGTTGCGCAAATCCCGTTTTGTCCTTGAGCAGGGTAGTGATGTCGTAGAAAAGAATCCCCGGACGAGGAAAATCGGGAACGGTGCGCACCAGGGATTTCAGTTCCTCAACGTTGACTGGCTTTCTGGCTTCGGGCATGGGGTCTCAGTGGTCAGTGAATAGTGGACAGTGATCAGCGGATAGGGTCAAGGTCAGGCTTCAAATCACCCCACACTGAAGATCAGTTTACAGGCCGCAGTTCGCCGGCGGATCACAACTAATCACTGTCCACTGTTCACTGCCCGCTGTTTGTCACCAAGCCCCTTCGATCGTGAACGACTCCAGCCCCTCTGCTTCCTTCTCGTCGAGATGTTGCTCGATGACGCGATCGACGCGGCTGCCGCGTGGGCCTCGACGCAGGCTGGCGCGCAGCTCGCCTAGGTCATCGGTCGCGCCCGAGGCCACCACCTCCACGTCGCCGTCTTCGGTGTTGCGCACCCATCCGCGCAGCTCCAGCTCGCTGGCTTCGCGATGCACGAACCAGCGGAAGCCCACCCCTTGCACGCGTCCCTGGATGAGGAAGTGAAGAACCATCGCCGCAACTCAAACCCAGTTTTTCAGATGCGATTCCCGTGCGCAACGTGCGGGGAATGTCACAAGGAAATCAGGTCGATCGCAATTCCGGCGTCTTATGCAGCCCAAAATCACGATAGGTTCGCTTGCAGCAGCTCCCGCAGCCGCCGCAGCGCTTCGCCGATGGCCGCGCGCTCGGCTTTCGTCGCCCGCTCCAGCGCCGATTCGAGCGGTCCCCGCGAAAGCCGCGGAATCTGCTTCCGAACGAATTCCGTAACAATGCCGGCGGGGAAAATGCAACTTGTACGACCGTCCGCGGGGTCGGCGCGACGCTCCACCAATCCGCGCTTCTCGAGCCGGTCCACGATGCCGCTTACGGTGGAATGCGCCAGGTTGACCTCGCGGCTCAGGTCCTTGAGGCTGATGCCATGCTGCCGCACGACCACGCGCATGAGGGCAATCTGTGGAGCGGTCAATTCTCCCTTGGCCACTTCGGCCTCGAGCGGCTTGCGCAGCGCGCGGCGGATGGCGCTCAAATCCTGCTCCATCCGCTCCGCCAGTGCACCGATCCTCGCCTTCGAATCTGCTGCCTTGTTCACCTGGTCTCGATTCCACCACCCCTAGTCCCTAGAACAGGTTGCATGAGTCGACTTGGCCGACCAAAAAACGTCCCTCAGGGGCTGAAGCCCACGGATTTGGCCGCCTTCTGCGGCACGACTAAAAGTCGTGCCCTTTCAAATCCGGTTTATGTAACCAGTTCTAGTCCCTTAGTCCCTTAGTCCCTCGTTCCTTCGGTCCCTGCCCTCACAGCACTCCCGGAATCAGCGCCTTGACCCGCCGCCGGTACAGCGGATAGGCCTCGGGAAACGTCTGCATCATGAGGCGCTCTTCCTGGCTCATCTTGGCCATCATTCCAAAGAGAACAACCAGGAAGCCCAGCACATGCCGCCATTCGCCGCCGGCAAGCGCCGTGCCTACCAGGGCAAGCAGAATGCCGGTGTAAATGGGATGCCGCGCCAGCGCGTAGGGCCCGGTGGTGATGAGCTCGTGATCCTGCTTCACGGTGGCGCGGCCGCTCCAGTTTCCGCCCAGAGTGATGCGCGCCCAGATGGCGAAGGCGCAGCCGGCAACGGTAAGCACGAGCCCGGCCAGGGAGATTCCGGGAAATTCCGGGAAGACGCGCCCAACCAGCCAGTCGGACGCGAGCCAATTCCTTCCCATCAGCGCGAACCCTAGCGCGAAGACGAGGAGCTGAAAGAGCCGCGTGCCGGCTGATTGCGAGCGTACAGTTCGTTTGGTCGATACTAGGCCCACAAGCCAAACCAGCGCCAAGGCCGCCCACGCCCACCCGATTCCTGTCGTCACATCGATCGCCATGTCAACCTCCGTCGTGTACGACGTGTCGTATACGACATATTGTGCGCGACCGGATCCCGTC
>JASHTH010000576.1 GCA_030040655.1 Acidobacteriaceae bacterium
TACGCAGGAAGCCTACGATAAGGTACTCGACTATTTCACGCAAAACGGCTTCAAGCTCGTGATTGGATCGAACAACCGCCGGACCATCACCGTGCGCGGAACTCGCGCCCAAGCCGAACGCGCATTCCATGTTCCGATCGACGACTATCAGCTTGGAGACCGCAAGTTCCATGCCAATGCCAGCGATCCGTCTCTTCCTGCGGAGATTGCATCGCTGGTCATGGGCGTGGCCGGTTTGTCGAATCCTGGCGAGTGGCAGGTAGGTGTTGCCCCCGGAGCAAAAGCACAGAACACCGCCCTGGCTTACGTGGGCAACTACACGCCTGCCGGGCTCTTCACCGAAGGAGAATTCCTCCCTCCCGGAATCGACGGCTCAGGCCAGACCGTTGGGATCATTTCATTTGCAGATTACGACGATACTGACGTAAGCAGCTTTCTCTCTTTCAACGGCCTGGCCGGCGACCTCATCAACAGCGTGCAGCGCTTCCCCGTCGATGGAGGGGGGAATCAGACCGGACCGGACGCTCTTAAGGAAGCCGTGCTGGATGTCGATACCGTGCTGGGAATTGCTCCCGGCGCTCACGTCGTCGTGTTTGAGGGTCCCTTCAACGGCAATACCTCGGATGTCTTCACCCTGATCAACACTGCGATCGACAATGTTGGCGCGGGGGGAACTCTCACCACAAGCGCCGGCAGGTGCGAGGATCTCATCGAACAGTCCGACGCGCAGAGCATGGACAGTCTGCTCGAGGGCGCCGCAGCCAGCGGTATCACCTTGTTTGCCTTCAGCGGCGACTTTGGGGCCAACTGCCCCGATGGCTCGGTCGGCGTCATGTACCCAGGCGATGCGCCCCACGCCGTGTCAGTGGGCGGCACAAAGCTCCACGTCAATGCAGACGGCACGTACAACCACGAGAACTGGTGGAACGATTCTTCCGGCTCCGGAGGATTCGGCACCAGCCGGTTCCAATACCCCAGCAAACCTGGGCTCATCCGCGCTGAACCCGATGCCGCTCTGGATGCTGCTCCCTTGACCTCGATGTTCATTTGCCTGGCCACGATGGGAAACTCCTTTGACCCCGGTGGTTGCGGCCCCTGGGGTGGCGGCACCAGCATGGCTACGCCCATGTTTGCTGCCTTCTGGTCCATGGTCAATCAAGCACGCGCCGACGGCGGCCTGTCTCCCTTGAGCGCCGGCAACGGCTTCCTGGCCACCGTTCCGCACATCTTCCACAATCCATCGACCATGACCGGCGCCGGCAACGACTCAACCCACGTCGGACTCGGCTCGCCCAAAGTGGTCGACCTGGTCTCCCTCGCCGGGCCGCCGGTCGAAGTCTCCAACGTATCGCCCAACTTCGGCACCGCCGATGGCTCAACTCCGGTGACGATTACCGGCCACGGCTTCATCGGCGTCAAGAAGGTCACCTTCGAGGGCGTCAAGGCCACGAATGTGCAAGTCTTCTCCGACTCCAAAATGGTGGTGCAGGCTCCGGCAGCGCCCGAGGCGGAAGTGAACATCCACATCGAGACTCCGGCCGGAACCTCGGCTGAAGTCTCGGCCGACAAGTTCCATTACATTCCCGTGCTGGCCACCATCAGCGACAGCCACGGCCCGTTGGCGGGCGGCGACTACGTCACCGTCACGGGAATCGGTCTGAGCGCCTATCACGGCTTCCAGTATCTCTTCGGCGGCACACCCGCAACCGGCGTTCACTGCGCCAGCGAGAAATCCTGCACGATGTACACACCCGAACACGCGCTCGGACCCGTCAGCCTGGTCATCAGCACGCCCTTCGGCAACAGCCCCAATTCGCTGCCGTATAACTATGCCGCGCCGCAGATCACCAGCTTCAATCCGCCCGTAGGCCCCACGACCGGCGGGCTGAAGATCAACATCCAGGGGCAGAACCTGGCCACCGGAATGACCGTGTTCTTCGGATCCACGGCCGTGACCAAGGGCGTCAGCTGCGTCGACCAGACCTTCTGCTGGGTGACCAATCCCGCAGTGAGCGCTCCCGAGTCCGTCAGTCTCTCGGTGACGGAAAACGACGTCAACAGCGCACCGACTACCGCTCAGTTCACCTTCGAAGTCTTTCCGACCATAACCGGCATCTCGGAAGGAAGCGCCCCGGCGGGAACGCAGGTCACGCTAACGGGGACAGGATTCAACATCACAGCCCCGCCGAGCGGCGCTCATCCGGAGCTCAAGGGCCTCATCAACCCAACCGTGTTTACCTTCTTCGGCATCAATGTCGACGGCAGCTGCGCCAGCACAACGGTGTGCACAGCCGTCATTCCCGTAAACCAGGATGGGCCGGGCGTGGCCACTGCAGTCACGGTCACCGTGGGCGGCAACACCAGTCTGGACTACGTCGTATTCAGGAATCCCGGCAAACCGCTGCCTTGCAAAGGCATTACCTGCAACTAATTCGGCCATGTCACTCGATCGTCAACTCGAATCAGCTCGGCGCCGAAACGGGAGGTACCCTGATTTTCTCCAAGAGTCGCATTGTGGGCAATTCGACCGGGCTCGTCACTGAAGGGAGCGGCGCGAAGATCTACCTCGCCGATTGCGTGATATCAGGCAACCAAGACGCGTGGGACACGACGTCTGGCGGCGCGATCATCGGCACGTGGCCGGGAACAAGCTTCATTGCTCCCGGCCAAATCGAGATCGGCTCGCTCGGACCGGCTGTCGGCTTGAAGTAGATCGGGGGGAATCACGAATCACTGGCAACCCGGAGGTATGAGAACATGCTTCCAAAACCTGCACCTGAATGCTCGATCCTCCACTCTGTTTCAGCCCGGCGCAAACAACCGGTACGCGCCTGAGCAAAGAATCTCAACGCCATGAGACGTTTCGACCTGCAATTCCGCATATCAGGATGAAGGAGTATCGCGGGGGATGAGACAGTCAGATCTGCGTCGCTTGATTTGGGCTGGACGTGTCGCGAGATGGTGGCTACCGCGTTGATCATGATAGTCGGCTCGATTGGGAAGGAAGGTTGCCGATAGCGATTCATTTGCTGGTGGAGAATGACGGCAAGGAGCCGCTGGAGAAGTCAGGCCGGTTTAACGGAGGCCGAGAACTTAGAGGTTTGTCACGCTATGAAATACCTGTTGACGGAGATCCGGCAAACGCACAAAATGTCAACCTCAAACTCCTTGCCGGTTTTCGCGATTCCGAGGGTCGGCCAGCGGCCTCGTCGCTCCAGTTCATTTCCCTGTTCAAGAGTTCTCCGGCAACGCATATTCAGTCGCGATCGTCTCCCGGGCCCAAACGACTCAATTGGATCGGAGTATCAGTTCGACGATGGATGGGAGCCCAACCTGATGAAGATGCCAGCCTTGAAGCGCCGCCGAAACGCTCTCCGGCTGATCGCCGCATGGATCGCAGCGACTGCAGCCTTTTCCGGGAGCACCAGCTTTATAAGGGCACAAGCGGTCACCTATATCTACGACGCTTTGGGCCGGGTAGTCGGCGAAGTGAGCCCATCGGGCGATGCCGCAGTGTATACCTACGATGCGACGGGAAATATCACGTCGATTTCGACGGTTCACAAAACGCAGCTTTCAATCATGACCGTAACGCCCGACAGCGGAGCCGTTCATTCGCATGTGACGATTTACGGCACGGGATTCAGCACTACTGCGTCGCAGAATACGGTCAAATTCAACGGAACCGCGGCAACGATCGCATCGGCTACAGCCAACTCCATCATCACCGAGGTGCCGAGCGGAGCCACGACCGGGCCCATCACGGTGACCACTCCCGCCGGCGCGGTCAAGAGCAAGGAGTCATTCATCGTAACCGCGAACGACGCGCCTGCGATCTCGTCGTTTTCGCCGACGCTGGCTCTGCCCGGAACCGCTCTGTCGATTACGGGAACGAATTTTCAGGCCGAACCTTCGGCGGACACGGTCCGGCTGAATGGAACGGCAACGCCTGCAAACTCGGCCACGGCAACCGCGATCCACACTTCCGTCGCGGCGGAAAGCACCTCGGGGCACATCTCGGTGGCGACGCCGTACGGCCAGGCGACCAGCAGCGGAGATCTCTACGTCGTCCCTGCGCCTTACACCGTAAATCAGGTCGGGTTCACGGGGCGCATGAAGGTGGGTACCACCAGGAATCTAAGTATCCAAACAGCAAATGACATCGGTCTGATGATCTTCGACGAGACGACCGGTCACCGCGTGACTGTGTCGGTGCCCAGCGGCACGTTCGAGGGTTGCGAACTGAATCTCACTATCCTGAGCCCCGGCAATGTGACCGTCGCTTCCAACGTGACGGGCGGCTGCCTGGAGCCCGGCATCCTCACCACGCCGGTTCTGACCGAGACCGGAACTTACACCATCTTTGCCGAGCCTTCCGATGGAGACACCGGCAGTGCGGCGGTGAGTCTCTATGACATTGCACAGGATTTCTCCGCCCCCATCTTTGCTAACGGCCAAGCGGTAACGGCAAATATCACAATCCCCGGCGAGGAGGCCCGGCTGACGTTTACGGGGAAGGCCGGCGAAGACATCGCCGTCAACCTCAACCCGATAGGGACATTCGAAGAATGCAGTTTGAACCTTGCCATTCTCAACCCGGATGGATCGACGCTGAATTCGACGACCTGCGTGGGACAGGCGCAACTCATCCCCCAAGTCACGCTACCCCAGAACGGAACTTATACCCTCCTGCTCACAACTACTGATGCCTCCACCGGCACCGTCGCTGTGAACTTATACAGCTTCGTCAATGTCACCGGGACGATCGCCATTGGCGGCCCGCCCGTCAGCATCAATCTCAGCACGCCCGGACAGATTGCCAATCTCACCTTCATCGCCACCGGCGGGCAGACCGTGATTGTGAACGGTATAGACAGCACGGTGGGTTGTCTTTCCGACAACATTGACCAGGGTGCAACGGTTCTGTTTAACGACGATGAGTGCGGCGCAAGCTGGAGCTCTTCCCCGGAAACCCTGTCTAACACGGGAAAGTACACGCTTTCAATTGTTCCGAGCGATTCGCCCTATACAGGGAGCCTGAAGGTGCAATTGACCACACAGTAATTTCGTGGAGTGTGCGAAATGAGAATCTCGCTGTTGCAAAGTCGCGCCCTGAGCCTGGTTTGCGGCATGGTTCTGGCGATAGCAATGGCCATCGCCCAGCAGCCCGATACGGCTCCGGGACAATCTTCGACGCTGCTGCCAGACGGTCGCCTCTTGCTGCTCGGAGGCGAAAGCTCCGGCGTCCCGCAGGCCGGCGCAATCCTGGAGAACCCGCGAGATGGTTCGCGAATCGTTCTTCCGCGCGGACTGAAGCTCGCGCGAGCCTGGCACTCGGTTACGATGCTGCCTTCCGGAATGGTCCTCGTGCTAGGTGGCGCCGGCGTGGACGGACGGATTCTCGCCTCACCGGAAGTTCTCGACCCGGTGACGGGAACCTCTTCGCCATTCCAGATGCACGGCTTCGATCCCCGAGCGTTTCATACCGCGACCTTATTGACCGACGGACGGGTTTTGATCGCCGGGGGGCGCTTGCAAAGCGGCCAGGTTCTCGACAACCTCGTCTTGTGGGATTACCGAACCAACGTGGCAACGCCGGTCGACGGCGGGATGAAAATTGCGCGCGAGAAGCACACCGCGACGTTGCTCCCCGATGGCAACGTTCTCTTCCGCGGAGGGACCGACTCGC
>JASHTH010000577.1 GCA_030040655.1 Acidobacteriaceae bacterium
TCGAAGGTATTCATCGATTTCGGGAAGAAAAGCGACCTTTGTCATAGAGCGTTGAATCGGTCAACTGTGAGAAGGATAAACCAAAAGCGTTCGGATGGAGTTGCCGCAGTGGATACTGCGAGGCGCGGAAGGATCGAGTTCACCTTCGCCATTTGGCTCCTGCTCCTGCAATCCGTGTTGCGAGGAGGCCGCATCGCCTGAACCAGATGCGAAGATGCGAAAGATGTGGTTGCCTGTCTCTCCTCGAAGGAACGCTCCGATCGTGGCTCGAAACGAGCCTGGAGCGACGAGTAGCGTTCGGAACCTAACAACAGGCTTTATTCAAGAGGACCTGAAGTCTGCCGGGCTGGATCCGATAGAACCTCATGGCCGTTCACAGTCGAGGGAAAGGGCTGGCAGGTAGGTACGGTACCGGCAACAAATCCTACCAGGCCGGAAATTGCAAATAGCGCTCCGAAAAACGTCAAAATGAGCAAAAAGCAAAAGGCGCCGAAGATCACGGCGCCAGCTATACCGGCGAATTGATAAGTGTCTTCGACCTTTCCCATGCCTTCCTTTACCACACGCATCTGCATAATCTGGCGATAAGGGCGCTTCGCTGCTGCTGCGGAATGATGGCCGCCCCCAACTCTCCGATTCGAAATCACAGTGGCCATCAATGCCGGCCTTTGGCGGTTGGAGTGAGCTTACGCAGCACAAATTCCTGAAGAACCCCGTTTGCGATATTTGCGCCAAAGTCCACGGCGAAAAGATTCAAGACAAGTCCAGGACCACGGTTCGTTTTCGGGTAGTAGGTATTCGCCAGCGCTCCCGAAGCAAGATAGCCGCCGAGGCTGGAATAGTTTGGCTGCCACCGGCCGTTGTCTCCCCTACAGATGATCGGGCTCGAGAGAGCATGCATCAGGCGCGATTTCGTTGTACCTGTGCCCTGATAAAAGTACCGGGGATCCTGACGCAGAAGTGACGGCAGAATAGCGCCGCCCACCATAATATCGGTCAAGTCGTTTGCATAGACCGCACCGAATCGCTCCCCATACCCTCGCATCCCCTCCACATAATCAGGGTAGTGATCCGCCTGATTGACCGCCGCGAGAAAACTCGTTCCAGCGAACGTGACCGGATCGATCGAGATTTTAAATGCCAGCTCAAACTTGAGCCCAGGTGTCAGCGCCGCCGCATCCTTGTCATAGCTTACGTAGAAGTTGGGAATGAAGCCAAAAACACGCTGCCGTTCCTCGATCTGGACGTCCTCTTTCGCCAACTCCGTTGGAGAGGCAACAACAGTTACGGACGTTATTTCGCCCAGGACCTTTAGCTGGATATTGCTGAGGATGTCGAATTGACCGGGCAAGAGAGAAATCGCTGCAGATGTCCAGCCCGCGAATCCTTTTGCGCCCACGCTTACCTGATGGGGAACGCCCGGGACGATGTTATCAACCTCGAAAGAGCCGTTGTCATTCGCCACTGCAGATCGAGGGCTCTCGGAAGAGCTATCTAAGGTAACAATTGCTCCCGGGATGATGTCACCGTTTGTGTCGGTGACGGTGCCTGCAATGTGTGCGGGTTGAGGGGCGGGTGCAATTTGTGGCTGTCCGCGCCCGACCCCCCAAAGGGCGACGGGAAAGAACAAAGAAAACAGTAACGCTCTAGCACGCATCGCGGGCGGGCACTCCCTCATCGTCACGAGCGAATCCCAAGGACGACCGGCCACACTTACCCCGCCGAATCGCTCGAACCTAATTGCGGTGGAAGATCGCATCTCAGTTACCCGAGCGGGGCACGATCATCCGTGTCTGCACGTAGAGATGCAACTGGGCGGCGCTGGATGCGGAAATCTCGTCGCAAAAAAGCAACGTCCTTTCGAGGACAACGATCTAAGGTTTTATGCGGCCTGCCGAGCTATACGATCGTATCGTCGATACCATCGTCCAATTGCCTTTTGTCATTGCTCGTGAGGCAATGCAGGGTAAGTCGCTGCAAATTGGCCGATGCATTACGCATAAGCGACGGATATAACGCTGGGCACTTTGAAGGTTGATCGTGCAGGCGTGCAGGGTTGACGGCTGCTGCCGCACGTCCCAGCCACTCATCGCAATCGGAGATAGAGAAAGCTGCCGGGGGGCGAAGGGATAGCCGGCGGTTCCAACCCATGATTTTCGATGGTTCTACGGAGGGAGCTGTGATTTGGATAACAATGCATTCTAGAGAAGGCTTGCGCAGAATGATGCGGGGGCTGTGGCCGTCGGCCATGATTCTGTTGTTTGTGCTCATGGGATCCGGCATGCTGGCCCAAACCGACACAGGCAGCATTGCCGGAACGGTGACGGACGGATCCGGCGCGGTAATTCCCGGCGCGGCGATCACCGCAACCAACACGGATACAGGGCAGCAGCTCAGCGCGGTTTCCGGCGGCACCGGTTTCTTCACAATTCTCGCTGTGCCGCGCGGTAACTACACGGTCAGCGCGTCGGCGTCGGGGTTCACAAGCGACTCGGTGACGGTGACCGTCACCGTGACGCAGACCCAGGATGTTGCTTTTCAGCTGCAGCCGGCAGGGACGACAACTACCGTGACGGTCAGCGCAGCGGCCCCGTTGATCGATACATCCAACTCCACCATGGGGGCGTCGATCCAGGGCCGGCAGGTGACGGAACTGCCGCTTAACGGGCGTAACTTCTCAAACCTTGCGCTGTTGACGCCCGGCGTAACGCGCGGCGCCTACGGCGATGAGGCCAGCGGCGGCGGCGGCGCCAACTATACCGAGACGATCCGCAATAACGAGAGCGGCTCCGCCGCCATCTCCGTGAATGGCCTTCGTCCTCAGGCGGACAACTACATCCTGGACGGCGTGGACAATAACGACGGCCTCGTGAACACCATCTTGTTCTTCCCCAATATCGACGCGACGCAGGAGTTCAAGGTGAATACCAGCGTGGCTCCGGCTGAATACGGCCGCGCGGGCGGTGCGATCGTCGTGAGCTCGCTCAAGTCAGGAACCAATGACTATCACGGTTCAGCCTTCTGGTTCTACCGCGACCGCAGCTTCGATTCCAACCCGAATTACCAGTTCAACGGCGCCCCATTTACACCGGCGGGCGGCTTCCTGCGCAACCAGCCGGGCTTTTCGGTGGGTGGGCCCCTGATCAAAAACAAATTGTTCGCCTTTGGCGACTACCAGGCGCTGCGCGAAACGATCGCCGTATCGCCGCACTACGTCACCGTCCCCACCGCGCTCATGCGCGCCGGCAACTTTACCGAGTTGTTGAACGCGGCAAATTCCGGCGGCGCTGGATTCCAGACGCAGTACCCACGCTGTTATCCCGGCAACGTGCCCGGCACTACAACTCCCTATGCCGGATCCACCAGCCCCGGATTGATCTTCGACCCAACCACCTGCCTGACCGGCGCGGCTCCTGCTCAGTTCAGCTACGGCGGACAGGCAGACGTGATTCCACCCAGCCGCCTGAACCCAGCGGCGGTGAATTATCTCAATGCGTTTCCGCTGCCTTCGCGCACTGACCGTTACCTGAACAACTACCTGGTCACACAGAGCGAGGCGAACCGATACAACACCTTCGACGGCAGGATCGACTGGAATATCTCACCCAACAACACGGCGTTCTTCCGCTTTAGTTACGACAATTCCGTGAACACCAAGACCTCGGAGTTTGCGAATCTTCCCGCGGGCGGCGGAACCGGCATCAATCCCACGCACGCCCGTGGTTACGATCTCGGCTATACGCACATTGTTTCCGTGAACATGGTGAACCAGGCGCACATCGCCTACAACCGCGACAACTACGGCTACACGCCGCCGTTCTATGGCGACAATGTGTCGGCCAGTCTCGGCATTGTGAACGCCAACATCAATCAGGAAACCTCAGGCGGGGCGCTGATCGGCGGCTGGAAAGGCGATCTTGAGTACACCGGCGACTACGGACTTTACGCCGTTCCGCAAAACACTTATGAAGTGAACGATTCGTTGAGCTGGCAGAAGGGGAATCATACCTTGAAATATGGCGGAACCTTTATCCGCCGCCAGGTGCAGTTCTTCAATCCGCAGGAAGGCAAGGGCTATTTCTGGATCGACCAGGGTACGGTCGACTTCACCGGCTACGAAGTCTCGGAGCTGCTGGCCGGCGGCGTCGATCAATACGAGATCGGCTCGCAATCCGGCTTCTTTGCCAACATCGAGCAGGAGGACGGCATCTTCGCCCAGGATGACTGGCGCGTAAACCGCCGGCTGACGCTGAATCTGGGCCTACGCTGGGATTTCCTGTCCCATCCTTATGAAGCGCAGAACCGGCAGTCGGCGTTCGATATCGACACCGGCACCGTGCTCGAGGCGGGCAGGAACGGCGTTTCCTCGAGCATCGTTGCGCAGGTGTATCACAACTTTGGCCCACGTGTCGGTCTCTCCTACGATTTGACGGGACGCGGCACATCCGTGATTCACGCCGGATATGGAGTCTTCTACTATCCGGACTACGGCGGCATCGATAACCAACTGGGCGAGCAGGCGCCCTTCGGCGGGAGCAACGACTATCTCGCCAGCAACGGATACTGCATCACCTTCACCGGGCAGTTGAACCAGGCGCCGGTAACCACCGGCAATGACTATAACTGCAAAGGCTATACCAACCCGTCCGCCGTTGCATACAGCGCGGGCAATGACAAGGGTAAGCCTCTTCCCGCGCGCGGATATGTGAACTTCAACCCTCAGGCTCCGCCGGCCGGCACGAGCATGATTGCCGTGAACACCCAAAACCCCACCAGCACGGTTCAGGAGTGGAACGTGCAACTGGAGCAGCAGTTCGGCGCTCATAACGTTGTAAACATCGCCTACGTGGGAACCAGGGGGACGAACCTGTCCTCCTACTATCCCTACAACCTCGACCAGTTCGCCACCGGCAAGCAGAACTTCCCCGGCTTGGGCGGAATCAACTACAACAACTACAACGGCATCTCCAACTACGACGGCCTGCAATTGCACGCGGAGCACCGTAGTACGAGCGGGCTGGTGGCCACCGGCTCCTACGCGTGGTCGCACACGCTGGACGACTCGCCCGGCGCCTTCGAAGGCCAGACTGCGGCCTTGTATTACAATCCGTTGGCCGGCTATGGCAACTCCAGCCAGGATCAACGCAACGTCTTCAGCACATCCATCCTTTATCCGCTTCCTTTCGGACGCGGTCAACGTCTCGGCGGCAATGTTTCATGGCCGATGGACTGGCTGATCGGCGGCTGGCAGGGGAGCCTGATCGCTCTTGTGCAATCGGGCACACCTGTTGACCTATCGACGGGTCAGTACGCACCCGGCAACCGCCCCGATCTGGTTACACCCATTTCGTACCCCAAGAGCATCTCGGGCTACTGGTTCAACCCAGCTTCATTCTCCGGGAACATCCCTACTGTTTACTCGACTGACTGCAACTGCACGGTATACACGCGTCTCGGCACGCTGGGTCGCAATCAGGTCTACGGTCCCGGATACCGCGTCGTGAATCTCAGCCTCCAGAAAAACCTTCACTTCTGGGAGCGTTACACGCTCGAACTGCACGGGGATGCATTCAACCTTTTCAACACGGCGGAGTTTACCAACCCGAACTCCGATCTCACCGGCTCGAACTTCGGGCAGATTGAAGGAACCCAGGTATACAGCAATCGCGAGATTCAGTTGGCGGCTCGCTTCACCTTCTGACGGCATCGCGTGCAAGCACGGCGCCGCGGCAGCTCAACCGTTGCTGCGGCGCATCTTCTTCAAAAGGTGCACCTCTAGATTCGTTTGTCATATTTTGCCGAGCGTGGCTACGCTTCGGATTTATTGACTCTGTTGATTTCATCTGTAAAACCGTCGGAGAGCTTCGTGCGATCTTGGGCTTTATTCGCTTTCGCCGCATGGTTGAGCTGCGGAGTTGCTGCGTCCCATGCGCAAGGGCCACGCATTGACAAGATTGACCCGCCGGATTGGTGGAGCGGCCTTCCCGGTCCCATGCTGCTGTTGCACGGCGAAGGCTTCAGCGATGCTCACTTCGCGGTCAGCGGAGACAATGTGAAGATCGATCGCACGCAGGTCTCGGAAAACGGGCACTGGGCTTTCGTATGGCTTGATACAAAATCGGCTGCGCCGGAGACTGTGTGGCTGACGGCGAGCAACGCTCATGGAAGCGCGCGCCGGGCGTACCTGCTGGCAGAACGTAACGAAGGTGCGCGGGCGCACGCCGGATTTTCATCGGCCGACGTGATGTATCTGATCATGACAGACCGCTTTGCGCGCGCCGGATCCGATATTCCTCCCGGCGACGATCGCTCGGCGCCACGCGGTTGGCATGGAGGCGATTTCAAAGGCATCGAGCAGCACCTCGATTATCTCCAGCAACTCGGCGTCACCACGGTATGGACCACCCCGGTTGCATCGAACGGTGCGATGCCGGAGTCATATCACGGCTACGCGGCCACCGATCTCTATGCCGTAGACGCGCACTTCGGGACGCTCGCCGATTACCGCCATCTCTCGGACGCGCTGCATGCCCGTGGGATGAAACTGGTCATCGATCTCGTCCCGAATCACGTCGGCGTCGAGCATCCCTGGGTTCAGGATCCGCCGGCTCCGGATTGGTTTCACGGCACGCTTGCCGATCATCTCGCCGCGCAGCACGACTTCTATCAACTCGTTGACCCGCACGCAGCGCCTTCAGCCTGGCGCGCGATTACCAACGGATGGTTCACCGACGGCATGCCCGACCTGAATCAGGAAAATCCGCTTGTTTCGCAGTACCTGATTCAAAACGCGCTGTGGTGGGTCGAGACCGCAAATCTCGACGGCATCCGGCTCGACACATTTCCGTATGTGGGCCGCGTCTTCTGGCACGATTTTCACCACGAGTTGCACGACGCTTTTCCGCATCTGACGACGGTCGGCGAAGTCTTCCATCGCGACCCCGAAGTGACTTCGTTCTTCGCCGGCGGTGCGGCTCACAACGGCATCGACACCGGACTCGACACGCCATTCGACTTTCCCATCTATTTCACGCTGCGCGACGTTCTCATCGCCGGCAAGCCGATGACAGCGATTGCATCGGTTCTCCGCCAGGATGCTTTGTATCCCTATCCCGAACGGCTCGTGACTTTCATTGGCAATCACGATACCACGCGCTTTATCACGGAAGCTCAGAGCTCTCTGCCCAGGCTCAAGCTCGCCTTGGGCCTGATTCTGACTCTGCGCGGAATGCCTGTTATCTACAGCGGCGATGAGATCGGCATGCCCGGCGGCAAGGATCCAGACAATCGCCGCGACTTTCCCGGCGGATTCCCGGGAGATGCGCGTAGCGCCTTCGCAAAGGCGGGCCGGACCCCTGCACAGGAGGAGGTGTTCGAATGGACCTCGAACCTGCTGTCCTTTCGCTCATTGCACGAGGAGCTGAAAACAGGCATCGAGCAAAACCTGTTTGCGGATGCAGATGCCTTCGCATTTGTACGCAGTGAAAGCATCTCCGGTTGCACCGGACAACACTCCAGCGAGCGATTGCTGATCGTTGTAAACAAATCCACGGCCGGCAAAAAGGTGGAACTGCCGATCCGCGACACGTCGCTGGCCGGATGCACGCGCTTCGACGCCGCTCTGGCCGCGCCCGGCGAAAAACCACAGCTTAGCGATGGAAAGCTGCGCATCGATGAACCCGCAGAGTCGATGACGATTTATTCCGTGCACTGACGCGCCGATTCTTTCCTTACGGCGATTCCTGAGTTGCTGTGGCCTTGTGGATTCCGTGCGAGGTCGCCGCTCCCTGAGGGTCGCGCCGGCTTGACTATAACGACATCGGGACGCAGTGACTCAGGAATTGCGATAGCTCGCAAGCTGCGGGGAGAGCGAAGCGGCCAGCCTCCGCGATGTCGGATAGCGACACAAAAGAGCGCGGAAACATCGCCCAGAAATGAGCTATTGACTAGACTGACATGTCAGTCTATTTTGGTGGCACGTCGACATTGCATCGTGGTGGAGCACATTATGAGATTTGGGTCAGCTCTCTGGCAATGGATGCCTGTGATCGTCCGGGCCGTCCTCACCGGGCTCGTGGTCCTGCTTTGCGGTGCACTCGGCTGGTCCGCTATAACCCTCGGGAGTCTTCACCTGGCTGCTTCCGTTTCATGGGCTGCTGGACCACTGGCGCTCCTGGCGGGCAGCATCTTTCTGTGGGGATACTGGCGCTATCTCGGCGGTTCGTGGTGGCCACGAAGCACCTCGTTAGCTCGGCGCGAAAGACTACGCGCCAATCGCCTGTCCGGCCGAGCGTGGGTCTGGGCGCTGATGACAGGCACTCTCGCCACCGTAAGCTTTATCGCCCTGCTGACGGTCTGGGGCCGGCTCATTCGCCTCCAGCCGTGGACGTTCACCGGAGTCTCTCACTACTCATTCGTGACTGCCCTATGTATTTTAACGGGCGCAGCGGCCGAGGCCGGAGTGGTGGAAGAAGCGGCTTTTCGCGGCTATATGCAGGCGAAGATGGAGAAGCAATACGGGCCTCGGGTCGCAATCATTGTGGTCGCGCTGGTTTTCGGATTGGTGCATCTGGCTAACGGAAATCACGAGCTCACATGGCTGCTGCCTTATTCTGTCTTTGGGGCTATCCTCGGCGTTCTCGCCTACCGAACGAATTCGATCGTACCCGGTGTGTTGCTCCACGCTGTTGTGGATGCAGTGCGGTTCTGGTTGGCTTGGCGGGGCACTCCCAGTTCGCCCCGGCACCTAATATGGGAGTCGGGTGTTGACCTTAACTTCTGGGCGAATCTGGCTGTTGCTGGTGTTTTCGGGTCGGCGGCAATCTTGGCACAACGACGGTTAGCCGCATTGCGGCTCCGATCTCAACAACCCTGAGGTGGCAGTGCAAAACCAGCAAAGCGAGCGGGCCAGACGCGCCCGCGAAAAGCGCCGCAAGCAGTTGCTAGATGCGGCCACAACGGTTTTTGCGCGCAAGGGATATTGGGCTGCATCCATCAGCGACATTATTCAGGTCGCGGACGTGGCCCGCGGTTCGTTCTACCGTTATTTCCAGAGCAAGCAGGAAATCTTCGTGGCCATCGTCGACCAGTTCCGCGAACAGGAAAGGCTTCTCGTTGAGCAACTCGATGAGCTGACGGAATTCCGAGAAGGTGAGAACTTTGAAAAACGTGTTCGTGTTGGCATCCTGAGTTGGCTGCAGCTCTACCACCGGAATCTTCCGGCCGCAAAGATCGTGCTGCAGGAAGCGAATATGATTGACCCATCCGCGGCCCGGAAACGGGAAGACCTCCGCCGAGCGGTCAGGGCGGCTCTCGTCCGAATGATTCTCCGAAGGCAGGAGGCCGGGCTCTACCATCGCAGAATTTCTCCCGAGCTCACAGCTCATTTCCTCTTAGGGATGTTCGACGAAATCGCAGCCAACTGTCTGAATAAGGCGAAGCGGACCGATTTGCCCTCACTCGCCGAGCAATTTGTCGACTTCGAGCTGAACGGACTTTTGTTGCGATAATTTATTCATTGCCAGATCGGACGGTTCGGCAGAAAAGAGTAAATCGGGGTTGCGACGCGATGACGGGCAAGCGGCAAGTAGAGAACAGCAGGGCGTGGCGGATCTACAATGAACCTGACGGGTGAAACGGAGGCGGGCTCTGCAGGGATGCAACCATGCCCAGGGATAATCTGGCGGGCTCATCGAGCCGATGTTCAGCAGCGCGGGAGCCAACCTTCTCGCGCTGCACACCGACAACCAGAAAGAAATCATCGGACGATAGACCCCATGCCTTGAAAATCCCCGCCCCGCAGGGGCCGACTCTACACTAACGGAGAACGTCGCTTCTCCATTTCAGGCTGAGCCAAGACAGCACAATTGCATACCTCGACCCTCGCGGTTGCCCCAACCGATACAAAGGTAGCAACCGATACTTTCGTCTAATGGTGCCTTCGAAGTCTTCACAGGACACTTGCAGATGCCGGAAGAATCGCGGCATCGGCGTCGCCTGTACCCCGGGCGATGAGCAGGGCTCTATTATGTCAGCCTGCTTTCCCCACTTAGCCCATGCAAGATGGACTGAATAGCAATCAATCTCGCGATTCTTCTTCTGCGCCCTGTCGAAAAACCAGACCGAAAAGACGAGAAAGAAGCGTGAGAGTCGGCGAAGGCAAGGTAGAAAAACGCAAAGAAGGGAGTGGAAATGCGGCTTCGAACCGGGGTTAGAGCGGCGCTGGTCGGCTTTTCGTTATGTGGCGGGCTCACCGCGTCTGCGCAGTACAGCACGCCGGCTACTCCCGCGCCATACAACCCGATCGCACTGGCCGAAGTGACAGGAACACCGCGAACGGCCGTTCAAGGCGCGCAGAAGAACGATCAGGTTCTGTCGCAGAATCCGTACCTCGGCGGAATTCCCGCAGGACAGATCAGCGCGACCCCGGTAGCGCTTTCTCTCGAAGAGGCGGTCGATCGCGGACTCAAAGCAAATCTCGGGGGCGCTTTGGCCACCGATGCCGTTACCGATGCCCGAGGACAACGCTGGCAAGCGCTGAGCGAGCTGCTTCCGAATGTTGTCACCGATTCGGGCTTCGGAGTTCATCAAATCGCTTTGAAAGCGCAAATCGGTCTGTCCATCCGCGGTGTACCTCCGATCATCGGCCCGTTTGGATATTTCGACTCACGAGCTTATTACAAACAATCGGCCTTCGATTGGGAATCCATCGAGCACGCGCGGTCCTCAGAGGCGCAACTGAAGTCGGCACAGTTCGGCTCCAAAGATGCTCGCGAGCTGGTCGTGCTGGTGATTGTTTCCAACTATTTGCTCGCCATTGCCGATCAAGCGGAGGTTGAGTCAGCCACATCGCAACGAGACACTGCCAAGGCGCTGTTTCAACAGGCATCTGATCAACAAACTGCAGGCCTTGCATCAGCGGTAGACGTTCTGCGATCGCAAGTGCAACTGGAATCGCGGGAACAGAAGCTGATTAGCGCCCGGAACGACCTGGCGAAGCAGGAATTGGCCCTGGCGCGAGCCATCGGACTTCCTCTGGGCCAATCTTTTGAGATAACAACCCAGATCCCTTACCGGGAGCTCACGGCTTCGAGTCTCGACGAGGCGATCCACAACGCTTACGAGACTCGCGCCGATTTTCTGAGTCAGTTGAATCGGGTCCGGTCCGCTGAACTCGCGAGAAAAGCCGCGTCTGCCGAACGCTACCCATCGCTAGGTGCGGAAACCGACTACGGTCTGTCCGGAGTTAACCCGGGTTCATCCCACGGCACAGTCGATGCGGCTGCCACGCTTCGAATCCCTATCTTTCAGGGAGGGAGAGTGCACGGGGATGTTCTCAGGGCCGACGCCTCGTTGACAGAGGAA
>JASHTH010000578.1 GCA_030040655.1 Acidobacteriaceae bacterium
AGGCGAGCGGCACTGGAAGATGATGGAGGTCGATTTCACGAACTTCCATCGCACGCTCTCGACGTATCTGAATGCGTATCTTCTGGCGGGGTTCGGAATCGAGAGAATCGTCGAGCCGACGGTCACGCCGGAGAATCTGAAGCGCTACCCCGGGCTTGACGACGAGCTGCGCGTGCCCAATTTCATCCTGTTTGCGCTGGCCAAGCCGGCGCCCTGAGGCGCCCGCATGGTTCCCCAAGAGCTCATTCCGCGAAACTCCTGCAAACGACGCTTCAGAGTGCTCCGTCGAAGGGATGGAGGGGGGAGACGGAGATGACGGCAATACGAGTTGGATTCGTAGCCTTGGCGTTTGCGCTGGCTTCGCTCGCATTATCTGCCCAGGCAACCGACGCGGGTGCTGCCGCGGCGCCCGGCTGCGGAGATTTCAAAGCAAAATTCGACGTAAAAACCGAGGGCGGGCGGCATATGGTTCAACCTCAACCCGGCAAGGCGACGGTCTACGTGATCGAGGACGATTCGGATTTTAATTCCGTTCCCAAGCCGACGACTCGAATCGGTGTCGATGGCAAGTGGGCAGGGGCCACGCACGGAAACTCCTATCTTTATTTCTTCGTCGATCCCGGGGTGCATCATCTATGCGCCAGCTGGCAGCGCACGGTCGTTGTCGGCAAAGGCCACCAAACCGAAGCGGCGCACTTCATCGCCGAAGCCGATGAGTCGTATTACTTCGAGGTAAAGAGCCTCTTCTTCCTCGATCAACCGGGGCAGGTCGATGTTTCACTGGCTCCGCTGGACAGCGACGAGGGGCAGTTGCTGGTCAACCAGTATCGGCTGAGTGCTTCGCAGGCGAAAAGGTGAGGCTCCTATCGATGAGGCTCTGAACAAATCGCAAACCGCCTCTCAACTGGACTTTTTCAGCAAGCTCTGAAGCCGTACCCTCTCAAAGCAATCGCTTGTTCGGGGATTGGCTACATCATCCCGCTTACCGAAGGCCGGCCGATGAGCCGCTCGATGCGCTGCCGGACCGGCGGATGCGTCGAAAAGAGGCTGGCCCAGGTCTGGCCGGAAAGCAGCGGCGCAATGATGAACAGGTGCGCGTTGCTGGGCGAGGCCACCAGCGGAACCTGCTTGCTGACGCCCGATATCTTTTCGAGCGCGCTGGCCAGCGCGTAGGGATTGCCGGTTAGATGCGCGCCCGACGCATCTGCCTCGAACTCGCGCGTGCGCGAAACCCACAACTGGATCAGCGTGGCCGCAAGCGGCGCCAGCAGCAGCATGAAGAGCGCTCCGATGCCGCCGTTCCGCCGGCGGCCGCCGCCGAACCAGAATGCCATGCGCGCCAGGATGGTGATGGCGCCGGCCAGCGTTGCCGCTATCGAGCTGGTGAGAATGTCGCGATTGCGCACGTGTCCCAGCTCGTGCGCCAGCACGCCTTCCAGCTCCTCGTCGTTGAGCAGCGCCAGAATTCCGTGCGTGACCGCGACCGATGCGTGATTGGGATTGCGCCCGGTGGCGAAAGCATTCGGCGAATCGGTGGGGATCACGTAGATCTTTGGCAAGGGAATGTTGGCGCGGGCGGCCAGCCGATCCACAACAGCGTAAACCCGCGGCAACTGCTCGCGCGTGACCGGCTGCGCGCGATACATGGAAAGCGCGATTTTGTCGGAATAGAAGTAGCTGGCGAAGTTCATCGCGGCGGCAATGATTAGCGCGACAACGGCTCCCCCGAGTCCTCGAAAGTACTCGCCCGCCAGAACCAGGATCAAGGTAAGTCCGGTAAGAAGAAGGGTGGTCTTGAACGTATTCATCGAACTTCCTCCCTCATAGGCGATTATCTCATTGCGTTCGATCGGCTGTGCGTTCCGCCCATCCTTCCGATGCAACAACTCTCGTTTGGATTCAATGGGTTGCGGGCGGCTGCGCGGTTGCGGTCCCGCCTCGTTCCGGCCTCGAAGAGGCTCGGCACGGTAAAATGGAAATGCATGGACTTCCCGCCTGCAAGCTCACCTGCACAACCTACGGCAACCGGGATGGAGACCGATCCGCGGCGCGCGTCCGAACTGTTCGAGCAGTCGGTAGCGATCATGGCGCGGCTTCGCGCGCCCGGGGGGTGTCCGTGGGACCGCGAGCAGTCTTTCGACTCGATTCGCAAATACACGCTGGAAGAAGCCTACGAAGTCTTCGACGCCATTGAGCGGCGCGACTGGCCGCACCTGGCCGAGGAGCTCGGCGACCTGCTGCTGCAAGTGCTGTTCTATGCGGAGATGGCGGCCAACGGCGGCAAATTTACGATCTCCGATGTCATTGACCACCTGAACCGCAAGCTGGTCCGCCGCCACCCTCACGTCTTCGGCGAGGAAGCCTCGCGCGCCGCGGGCAACCGCGCGGATGTGGACGCAGATGTCGAAGGCTCGGCGATCGCGGTGCTGCGCAACTGGGAAGAGATCAAATCGGCAGAGAAGAGCGCGGCCAAGACCGAACCCCATTTGGCCGCCGCGGACGGCAAGACAGCCCCGCGCCTCGACGCCGTGCCGCGCGCGCTGCCGGCGCTGGCTGAGGCGGCGCAGCTCGGCGCCAAGGCGCGCAAGGCGGGCTTCGATTGGCCGCACTGGCGCGATTTGTTACCCAAGCTCGCCGAGGAGATTCGGGAGCTGGAAGCCGAAGCCGACTCGGGCGATCCGGCGCGAAAGGGCGCCGTCGAGGCCGAGCTCGGAGATCTGCTGTTCACCGTCGTCAATCTTGGCCGGCATTTGGACGTGGATGCGGAGATGGCGCTGCGTGGCTGCAATCTGCGCTTCCGCCAGCGTTTTCGCCAGATGGAGCTCGATGCGCCTCGGCCGCTCGAGGATCTTTCGCCCGAGGCGCTTGAAGATCTTTGGATACGCGCCAAGCGGAAGCTTTCCGCGGAGCGAACTCAGGAGATTGCGAGATGATCTTGTTCCGCTCCTGCGAAGGCTTCGATGAGTTCGAGGCTTGTGTGCAGCTTGAGATCGCTACCTGGGGCTACGACGAGAGCGACATCGTTCCCCGCAAATCGTTCCTGCTGGGGCAAAAGATCGGGGGGCAGGTGATCGGCGCATTCGACACCGGACTTCCCGGCGCAAACCCCGACGGCGGGTCGGAATCGCTGGTTGGATTCGCCTATTCTTTGCCGGGAATCAAATCCGGATCCAACGGACCGCGCCCTTATTTGCATTCGCACATGCTGGCGGTCAAAGAGAGCCATCGCAATCGCGGGCTCGGCGCGCAACTCAAGTTGAAACAGAGGGATGAGGCGCTTTCCCGGGGCATCCGGCTCATGGAATGGACCTTCGACCCCCTGGAGATCAAGAACGCTTTCCTCAATATCCACAAGCTGGGGGCCGTTGTTTGTGCGTATCGTGTGGATTTCTATGGTATATCCTCTTCTCGTCTCCAAGGCGGGCTTCCCACCGACCGGCTTCTAGCGGAGTGGCATCTCGATTCCCCCCGGGTCAAGGCCATCTTGGAAAACCGCCGCACGGAGAATTGCATCATAGAGGAGCGAATTCGAGTACCAGCCCAGATTTACCAGTGGAAGTCCTGCGAAACAGGAAAGCAAAGAGCTCTTGCAGTTCAGTTGGAAAACCGAGAGAGATTTCAACAGGCATTCTCCCGCGGCTTGGCCGTCATTGGCTTTGAGCGGGACGAGAAAGGAAATGGAGTCTACGAGCTTGGTCCCCCCAACCTGCCCGAAACGGGTTTAGAGTCTCAAGGAATCTGAAAACTTATGAGAATCGATGCAATCATCTTTCGCGAACTGCATATGCCCCTCGTGCGCCCCTTTGAAACCAGCTTCGGTGTCACACGCGACCGGCGCATTTTGCTCGCCGAGGTGCGATCAGAGGGCCTGATCGGCTGGGGCGAGTGCACCGTGGGCGAGCGGCCCTTCTTCTCAGAGGAATCGACCGATACCGCGTGGCAGGTTCTTACCAAGGACCTGGGACCGATGCTGGCGGCCGAGAATCCGGAACATGGCGGGGATTGCCCGCGCATCTTTCGCCAGGTGCGAGGCAACCGCATGGCCAAAGCCACGCTGGAAAACGCGATCTGGGATCTTGAGGCGCAGCGCGAAGGCATCTCCCTTTCGCAACTGCTGGGCGGGGTGCGCGAAGAGATTCCCTGCGGCGTGTCGCTGGGCATTCAATCTTCCATTTCCGAGCTGCTTTCGATCGTCGAGCGCGAACTGGCCGCCGGCTACCAGCGCATCAAGCTGAAATGCAAGCCCGGCTGGGATGTGGAGGTCTTCGACCAGGTGCGCAATCGCTGGCCCGAGATCATGTTGAGCTGCGACGCCAACTCCGCTTACCGCCTGGGCGATATCGAGCACCTGGTCGGCTTTGAGGCCTTCGATCTGCTCATGATCGAGCAGCCGCTGTGGCACGACGACTTCTATTACCACTCCATGTTGCAGAAGCAGATGCACACGGCGATCTGCCTGGACGAGTCGATTCGCAATCGCCGCGATGCCCTGGCCGCCATCGAGATGGAGTCGTGCCGGATCATCAACATCAAGCTGGGCCGGGTGGGCGGATTCTCCGAAGCCATTCACGTGCACAACGCGGCGCAGGAGCGGGGCATCCCCGTCTGGTGCGGGGGAATGCTCGAGTCCGGCGTCGGCCGCGCGCACAACATTGCGCTGGCTTCGCTTGAGAATTTCTCATTGCCCGGCGATGTCTCGGCTTCGGCGCGCTATTGGGTCGAAGACATCATCGAACCCGAAGTGACCGTTTCGCCACGGGGCGAAATCGGCATTCCCGACTCTCCCGGACGCGGCTACGAGGTGAAAAGCGAACTAGTCGAGCGGCTCACTGTGCGCAAGGAAACCATCCGCGACTTTGCGCTGGTGGGCAGCTAGGGAACCTCGCATTCCCTCTTCGCGTACTCTCTGCAGGCGCCGCAACTTCGGCAGCCGGCGTCTGTCTCATCGTGAGGCGCGTCCGGCATCGCTCGCTGCCGGCGGCCGGAGGTTGATGCTTTGACTCCCCAGGAAGAACAGCTTCTCAACTCGCTCGTCGAGCGGGTGGACTCCACGCAGCTCCAGGAAAAAGACCCCGATGCGGAAGGCTTGCTAAACCGCTCGCTGGGCTCGAATCCCGACGCGCTTTACATCCTGGCGCAGACCGTCCTGGTGCAAAACATCGCGATCGATCAAGCCAAGGCGCAGATTGCGCAGCTGCAACAGGCACAGCAAGCGCAGGCCCAGCCGCCGTCGCGCGCGACAAGCTTTCTCGGCAACCTGCTGGGCCATCGTGATCCCGCCCCAACCCAGCCGCCGGCTTACGCTCCGCCGCCGCCACAGGCCTATGTGCCACCACCGCCGCCTCCCGCCTACGGGCAGCCGCAGTTCCAGCAGCAGCCGGCGCAATACGTTCCAGTCGCGTCCGGCCAACCGAGCTTTTTACGCGGCGCCTTGCAGACGGCCGCCGGCATGGCCGCGGGCGCGCTGGCTTTTGAAGGCGTCGAGGCGGTGCTCCACGGGCTGGGCGGCTTTGGTCGTCCCGGCTTTGGGTGGGGCGGGCCAGGATTTGGCATGGACGGCTTTGGAATGGGGCCGGGAGTGGGTATGATGGGCGCGGGCTTCGAGCGCCCAGTTGAAGAGGTCGTTAACAACTATTACGACCAGCCGGCTCCCGGGCACGAGAGCTTGAACCAAGGTGGTTTTGCGCCGGGCGGCGAAGGGTCTCACATTCAGCAGTCGGCTGGCCAGTTCGCCGATCAGGGCGGCGCGCAATTTTCCGATGCAAGTTACAATACGACTTCAGCCAATGATATGGGAAAC
>JASHTH010000579.1 GCA_030040655.1 Acidobacteriaceae bacterium
CGCATACAGCTCCACCGTGTACATCCCTCCGGTGTTCCATGGACAACACCGCTCCCAGCGGTGCCGAACCTTCTTCGTCACCCCTGAAGTCCTGGTTGTCTACGGAACTTGAAATCTGGCGGTGGTCTACTTTTACTCCGCCACGTCACACCGCTCGCGCGGCGCAACGTGGTCTATTTTTGCTCCGGCGCCTACATGAAGTTCGCCTTGCCCTGCCGGATCCAACCGGTCTCATCTTCTCCGCCACCGTGCTGGAGATACAGCACGGGATAGCGACTCTTCGTCTGCGTATCGTAATCCGGGGGCAAGTACACAAGCGCGTGCCGCCACGTCCCCGTCACGCTGGAGTGATACCAGATCTCACGTACCTGCCCGTGCGGAACATTCGCAGGCAGGTAATAATCCGCTCCGGCTTCAGGCACCTCGACGGCACTGGCCCATTTACTGCCCCCAAAATAGGCCGTGCTGCCTGGATCGCTCACCTCCGCGCCATCCACGATGATGGTGTAGTAGTGAAGTCCGGGAGCCATGGGCGGCGTTCTAAACGTCCAGAACCCGTCCGGCTGCTTTTCCATATCGGACTTGGGACCGCTCCAGAAATTCACCTTCACTTTAGTCGCGTCCGGCGCCTTGACGCGAATCTCAACGCGCGAGTTGCTGTCAACCTTCGGATATTGCGCATCCGGCACATTCGACGTAGCGGGCTTGAAGCCGCCTGAATCCTGCGCAAAACAGAAACTCGCTCCCAGTAGCAATCCCATCGCAATCCATCTCATTCCGCATCTCCCTCCAAGGGCATGCCTCGAGCCAGTGCCGATTTGGAAACCGAATCGTGCTGCCCGATCCGATCACCGGCATGGTAATCCACCAGCCAATTAGAATAAAGCGATTTATTTCCCTTGTTCGCCTTGCTCAATCGCGCAGAATCGAGAGTTCTGGGAAGCGTCTACGAGAGTGGCCGCGAACCGGAACGGAAGCCGCGATCGTGGATTTCGGTCGCAGCATGCGCCAGTTCTCGGCGAATCGGCGGAGGTCAGCCCAACACAGGAGCATCAGGGCTCACTTTTTAGTCGCGGCTACGCCGTGAGAAGCCGTGCTCCGTCCCTGGTCACCATGACCGTATGCTCATGGTGCGCAGCGCGTGAACGATCCCTTGTGCGGACTGTCCAGCCATCCCTGAGCAGGATTGTGCGTGAGGTGCCGATCGCAATCAGCGGCTCAATCGTGAAAACTAGCCCTTCGGTCAGTAGATCGGAACAGCGCCGATCGAACTGGTTGGGGATAGTGGGTCGCTCATGAATCGTGCGGCCAATTCCGTGCCCACTCAGATTGCGTACGACAGAATATCCGGCAGCGCTCACCGTCCCTTGCACCTCTCTCCCAATGTCAAAAGCTCGAATTCCTGGACGCACCACGGAAAAACCCGCCCAAAATGCTCGCGTCGCACACGCAATCAGTTGCTTACTATCTTTGTCGATTTGGCCAACTGGGACGGTTTCGCAGGCATCCGCCATATACCCGTTTACTTCGACGGTCACATCGAGTTTTACGAGGTCACCGCTTGCCAGTTTGCGCGCACCTGGAACGCCGTGGACAATCTCATCATTTACGCTGATGCAGTTGTGCCCTGGAAAGCCGTAGACATGCTTGGGCGCCGATCTACCGCCGAGATTCCGCATGATGGACGCCCCGAGTTCGTCCAATTCGCGAGTACTGATACCAGGCTGAACAGCGGCTTTCATGCCATCAATTACTGCACGCGTGACCTTCCCTGCCTGCTCCATTCCCGCCAGATCTTCATCAGATTCAATCGACATCTATTTCCCCTCTTGCATGAAGGCGTCCTACTGGCCTTGCCGCTGAGGATAACAGGCCAAGTTACTCTTCCATGTTAGAGGCGGGGCTCGTGCACAGGCCGGCAGGGCAGCCGTCTACAATGGCTCATCCGGCAACATGCGCACCCGGCATTCAATTCGGCCTTCTACGGAGATCGCAGTCCATCGCTTCGATGGCTCGTCGTCTGCAAGCGTGATGGACTCGATTGCCGTGGAGGAGCCGCTGGAAATCCGCATCGTTCACGGATCGGCCGGCTCGCGCTGGACGAAATCCATCTCCGTCACCATGCGCACGCCCGGCAACGACGCCGAGCTGGCCGTCGGATTCTTGTTGGCCGAAGGCGTGATTCGCGACGCCGGCGATGTTCAATCCGTGCGCTCAGACCGATCTGGTGAAGAAAATCTGGCTCCGCTCGACTTAACGGGAGATCGCCGAAATCGCATCGATCTTTCTGCGCGCGAGGCGGCCAATATCGTGACGGTCGAGCTGATGCCGGAGATCGAAATTCCGCAGTCGACGCTGGAGCGTAACTTTTATACGACCTCGAGTTGCGGCGTCTGCGGCAAGGCGTCGCTCCTCGCGCTGCGCACCGCCTGCCCACCGCGACACGAGAACACTTTCTCGATCGATGCAGAAACCCTCTGTCGGTTGCCGAATCGTCTACGTTCCGCGCAAGGCATCTTCCAGCAAACCGGCGGCCTGCATGCGGCCGCACTCTTCGCCGCGAATGGAACCATGGATTCGTTGCGCGAAGATGTTGGCCGCCACAACGCCGTGGACAAGCTGCTCGGCGCGGCGCTGCTCGCCGATCGCCTTCCCCTGCGCGACCGGCTGCTTCTGCTTTCCGGCCGCGCCAGTTTCGAGCTCTTGCAGAAGGCGCTGATGGGCGGCATCCCCATGGTCGCGGCCGTCGGCGCGCCGTCCAGCCTTGCGCTGGAAGTGGCGCGGGAGTTCGATATCACGCTGGTTGGGTTTCTCAGGGGCGATCGCTTCAACGTCTATCACGGCGCGGGCCGCATCCACTCCGGCGCTGGATCAGTAGGCGTTCCTCGGACGCAAGACGCATAGCGCCGTGCGCAGAATGATCTTCAAATCGAAGACGAGCCCCCAGTTTTGCAGGTAATACAGGTCGTACATAAGCCGCGTGCGGATGCACGTATCGCCGCGCAGCCCATTCACCTGCGCCCAGCCGGTGATGCCCACCTTGAGTTGATGGCGGCGCTGGTATTCGTCGATCTCGCGGTGAAAGCTTGAAACAAAGTAGGGCCGCTCGGGCCGCGGCCCCACAACGCTCATGTCACCCATGAGCGCATTAAAAAATTGCGGCAGCTCGTCGAGTGAGTATCTGCGCAAAATGGCTCCGATTGGCGTGCAGCGCGCATCGCCCGGAACCGTCCAGAACGTGTCGCCTTCCCGCGCCGGGCCAACGCTCATGGTGCGGAACTTGATCATGTGAAAGACGCGGCCATTCCAACCGACACGTTCCTGGAAAAAGAAGACGGGACCGCGCGACGTGACCTTAACGGCCGCCGCGATCAGCAGCAACAGAGGCGCGCAGGCAATGAGCGCGCCGAGAGAAAAAACGATATCGAAGGCGCGCTTGAGAATTCTGTAGTTCATCGATCCGGCCGGCGCCGCTCCCGCGTTGAAGAGATAGATACTCTCAGTTCTCGACACATCGCGAGACAGAAATCCTTCTTGCGGACCCACGACGAAGCGGATCGGCGCGCCCAATCCCCCGCAGGCCTCCACCTTGCGCGATAGTTCGGCAACCTGAGTTGCCGGGGCGGAGATGAGCACGCCGTCCACGCACTGGCGGTGAAGTTCCCGCGCCAGCTCTTCGGTGGAAAGCGTAGCGGCAAAGCAGTCCTGCGCGCCAAGATCCTCAAGTCGAATCGCGCCGGATATTTCATGGCGCGAGACCTCGCGCTGCGCCATCTTCCAGGTCGTCGCCCCTCCTCGCGTGTTGGCAACGGCCAGCATCATGCGAGGCAGGCAGCTTCGCGTATCGAATACGTGCCGAAATACGATCTTGATCGCGACCGATGCCAGCGGGACCGCAGAAGCTATCGTGGCGCAGAAGGCAAAGGCCGGCAGTGGCTGCGCGAGCAGGCGTAGCAGGATGACGGCGGAGCCCAGCGATGCGCAAGCGGATTGGAGCACCGCCATGGCGCCGGTGTGTTCCTGGTTGATTCCCTCCCAATCGGTGGCGTGAGAGAATTCGAGCGCGACCATCCAGGTGAACGAAAAGAGCAGGATGAAATGAAAATTCTCGAGCGCGCCGGCAGGTCCGGCTCCGGCAAGCCGCAATTGAGCTTGCAGCAGCAGACCGATCGCGCCGGGCAGCGAGTAGAAGCAAAGACGCGCGAGGAGGCGCGTCCACAGCGCAGGCCGGCGCGCAACAGGCCCATCGAGGCGGCGCACCAGGGCCATTCCCGGAAGCGGAGAAGCCGGCCTGGGACGCGGCGGTGAGACCTGGGTCGACATGAGCGCTTCTTCCTCCGACAATCGCTACGGCGCTACCGCCGCAATGGCGAGCGACGTCAAAGCCAGCGGCGTCAAAATCTGCGGCCAGTCGTGCAGCGCCTGCACCACGCCATTGTTGACTCGCTCGGGAACAACGATCTGGTCGCCCGGATGCATGGGCAACTGATCGAATCCGCTATGGAAAAATCCGCCCGCTTCCTGGCGGCTGATCACGCTGCCGTCAGCCCGAAGCACAAAGGCCCGATGCGGATTGGCATTGAGCGCGCCTTTGCCGGCCATTTCCAGGTAGTCGCCCACCTTGCGATGCGGGTCGTAGACAAACGACGCCGGGTTGTAAACGGCGCCCGAGACGGTCACCGTGTCGGTGCGCGCGGGAATCACGATCCGGTCGCCGTCCTCGAGCGCGATCGGCGGAAAATCCGCGAGCGAAGCGGCGTCGGGACGCATGGCCAGCACAATGCGCCCCGAAGCTTGAATCGAGCGCAAGCTGGCCAGCAGGGACTGCTGCGCGCTCTCCTTCGAAGCATCCTGTGCGCCCGCGGCAACGGCATGGACCATCGATGCGCGCACCTCCGCTTCGGCCGTGCGCACCATCTCGTCCAATCCTTTTTGCTGCTCAATGCGCGCCGACTCTCGCGTGAAGCGCGCGCCGTAGGGATACGCCTTTGCAGTCAAACCGCCCGCGGCTTCCAGCGCATCGCGCAGCGTCTGCCCTTGCGCAATCTCGTACACTCCGGGATGCTCGACTTCGCCTTCGACCTTCACGTAGCGCGTCTGCGCCAGTTGCGGAACGGTAATATCCTGCTGCGAAAAAATGGTGACGATGTCTCCGGGCGCAAGCGCCAGATTGCTGGCCGCGTCGCCATCGACCACCGCTTTGCCTAAATCGAACGAGATGAGCTCTGTCTTCAGCGTTACCGTATCCACGCGCTGGATGAGTGCATAGCGCCAGTTGACGGAGGGCACAAGCTGGCGCAGGTCGCGCGTCAGCGCATCGGACTGGTTCTCCGATCCGTTGTTGGGCGAGGCGTTGGCGTTGGTTCCGTTGATTCCGGGGTCGGAAAGCGTCTCCGAATCGGCGAGCCTTTCGTAGTACTGGGGAAGCGTCTCCTGGCGAACCTCTTGAATGGCAACCGGTTCCGCGACCGGCGCGGACTGCGGCTGCACCTGCGCTTCGCTGGCCGGAGCGAGCGGCGCCGGGTTGGGCGAAACTTGCGGAACCGGGGGAAGGATCTTGCGCACCGGGTATTCCCGTTCCCGGCCGTTGGTCGTGCCGGCGCGCTCGAGCCAGTACTCGCGCGACAACAGCGCCTGCGCGTTGGGCAGCAGGTCGCGCACGCGCATTCCCGGCGTATACGGATAGCGGCCGGGATCGGCCACGTAGCCGCGCAGCGTGACGGTATCGTCGAAGCGCGGCACGATGCTGGAGATGTGCACGATGTCTCCGCCCTGCAAAGGAAACGCCAGGCCGTTCGCATCGAGCGTGAACTCGTGGATCGTTCGCACTCGATCTTTGCTGATTCGTTCCACGGTTGCGTTGCTGCCGTCGGCCACCGAGCTCAGGCCTCCGGCCATCTGGATGAGCGAGCCGAGCGTGGCGCGCTCGCGCAGCTCGTAGATCGCGGGAGCATTCACCGAGCCCGCGATCGCAACCAGCGGTCCCACCGGCGGAATCAGCACCACGTCGCCCGATTGCAAGGGCAGATCGTGCGACTTGTCGCCGTTCACGAGCAGATCATAGAGATCGAACTCCTGCACGATCTGCGCGCCGCGCCGCAGCTGGATTTGGCGCAGCGAGCCCTGCGGCAAAGGCCCTCCCGAGGCGAAGACGGCATTCACCAGCGTGCTGAGTGAGCCTACCGTGTACATGCCCGGAGCCCTGGCCTGCCCGACCACGAACACCTGGATCTGGTGAAGGCGTCCCATCGAAACGGCGAGGTTGTAGCTCTTGAAGAACTGGCCGACGGCTCGCGTGAGAACGCCCTCAAGATCGCTGAAGCGAACGCCGGCAACAGGCACCTCGCCAACCTGCGGAATGTAGACCTGTCCAGACCGGTCGACCTGGATGCTCAGATCGGCGTTGAGCTGGCCCCAGACGCGGATACGCAATTGATCGCCCGGTCCGACCACGTAGTCGCTGGGAACCTGCGCGCCGTCGGCCGGCGCAAAGGTCTCGGGAGGATTGTCGAACAGCGATTGGCCGAAGATGGTGAGCGGCCGGCCGGCCGAGTCGGCCGCCATCTGCTCGAATTCAGTGCGCGGTCCCGGCGGCTGCGCGGCTCGCTCGCGCCGCTCCGCATCCCGCAACATTTCCAGGAGCCGGCCGTCGGACGTGCTCTGGCCCGACTGCTCCCCGCGCGCCGGACCGATCAGCGTTCCCGTCAAATCCGGCGAGGTTGCCATTCGCGACTGGCCCGTCAACCGGTTTTGTTCCTGAGCGCCGCACGGAACACCCTGCGCGTATCCCGCGGCATCGGAGCAATCCGCCGACCCCGCGGGAGGCTCCGTTGCTTGTGTGCCGCCCAGTTGGGCGAATGCCTGCGGCGCTAGTGCCAGAAGAACGACGGCCAGAAACACATTCAACGCGGGCCGGCGGAGATTCCACTTGAGCGAATTCCTCATGTGAACCACCCAGAATCCGGCGCAAAGGAGCGCGAAGGCGATGCATCCCAGCAGCGTCGCCAGCCGCTTCGGCGAGGAGCGCCGGTCGGGAGTCACGGCGAGATCCACAACTTCGATCGCCGCGCCCTGACGGGCTTCATCCAGACGCGCGATTTCGTATTGCCGCGCCAGGATCGCGACCAGCGTCTCCTGATATTTCACGTCGCGCAACCGACGTAGATACTCGGCGCCGGCCTCGGGAATCTTGCCTTTGGGAATCAGCATGTCGTCGGCGACGTCGTCCGGCGCGGAGCCTCCCAGCTCGGCCAACTGCGCTTCCAGCGCGGCAATGCCCTGCTTGAGCTGAACCAGCCGCGGATTCGCCGCCGTGGCATACGTGCTCATGGTATGGAGCTCGACCTCTTTGGCCGCGAT
>JASHTH010000075.1 GCA_030040655.1 Acidobacteriaceae bacterium
GATCGGCTCAGAATGCCGCCGACGGTGCGCGGATTCTTTGCCGGTACGGCGGAAGCCTACCAGGCCTCGCTGGCCACCGAGCCCTACCTCATTGCCACGGCGTTGCTGGCGGTCTTCATCGTGCTGGGAATGTTGTACGAGAGCCTGGTGCACCCGCTGACCATTATCTCCACGCTGCCCTCGGCCAGCGCCGGCGCTATGCTGGCGTTGATGGTCTTCAAGATCGATCTCAACGTGATCTCGATCATCGGCATCATTTTGCTCATCGGCATCGTGAAGAAGAACGCCATCATGATGATCGATTTTGCGCTGGTGGCCGAGCGGCAGCACGGCAAGTCCACGCGCGACGCGATCTTCGAAGCCTGCCAGCTTCGCTTCCGGCCCATCCTGATGACGACCATGGCCGCGCTCTTCGGCGCGCTGCCGCTGGCCTTCGGCACCGGCACCGGCTCCGAGTTGCGGCGGCCGCTGGGCATCACCATCGTGGGCGGGCTCATCGTGAGCCAGATGCTCACGCTCTACACCACGCCGGTCGGGTATCTCTGGTTCGATCGCATGCGGCTACGCTTCGCGCGGAAGGAATCCGCGGCGCTGCGGCCGGGGCCCGCGGAGGCCTCGTCGTAAGGCGAGATGGAGTGTTGATTATGAAGAGCACGAGAAGGCCATTGCGAAACCGAATCGCTCGCTTCCTAAGAGCCTATGAGTCAGGGCACGACTTTAGTCGTGCCGATCGAAGCCCCTTAGTCTCCACTTCCGAGCGGGCTTCAGCCCGCGAGGAACCGGACCTGGGGCGCTTTTGCCCAGCCTCTCTATCCTCTGAAGAATCTCGACAAACTCCGGACGCAAGATATTTCAAGCACCCTCGAATCTCGCAAGGCGCTGGTTTTTGTGCGCTGCTGATCTGCGCCCTGCTGGCCGGTTGCAACGTCGGGCCGAAGTACAATCCGCCCGTGGAGACCGCGCCGGCAGTCTACAAGGAATCGCCGGACCAGTTCAAGGAAGCGGACGGTTGGAAAGTGGCGCAGCCGCAAGATGCGGCGCTGCGCGGCAACTGGTGGGAGATCTACAACCAGCCGGAGCTGAATGCGCTCGAAGAGCAGCTCAATATCGACAACCTCAGTATCCGCCAGTCTTTCGAGAACTTCATGGAAGCGCGCGCCCTGGTGCGCGAAGCACGCGCGCAGTATTTTCCCACTCTTTCCATCGGTCCGGCGTTCACGCAGTCGCGCACCTCATCCAACGTGGGTCTTCAGAACGGCGCCGGCAACACCGGCACAACGACGACGCAGGCGGCTACAACCGGCAACGGTGTATCGAACACCGAAAACCACCTCTATTCGCTGCCTCTCGAAGCCTCCTGGGAGCCCGACCTGTGGGACAAGGTGCGCAACACGGTGCGCTCCAATCAATACCAGGCGCAGCTGAGCGCGGCCGATCTTGAGAACGAGCGGCTCTCCGAGCAGGCCAGCCTGGCGCAGTTTTATTTTGAGATTCGCGGCCAGGACGAGCTGCAGCGCATCCTCGATGCGACGGTCGCAGCCGACAAGCAGGACTACGAGCTCGAAAAAGCGCGTTACGAGACGGGCGTGGACCAGGAGATCTCGGTGGTGGAAGCGCAGACCACGCTGGAAAGCGCGCAGTCGGCGGCGATCAATCTCGGCGTGGCGCGCGCGCAGTACGAGCACGCCATCGCCACGCTCATCGGCAAGCCGGCCTCGTCGTTCTCCATGCCGGTCAAGGCGATGGTGACGGCGCCGCCGCCCATCCCCATCGGCCTGCCTTCGCAACTGCTCGAGCGGCGGCCCGATATCGCCGCCGCCGAGCGCAACATGGCCTCGGCCAACGCGCAGATCGGCGTGGCCAAAGCCGCCTTTTATCCCACCCTCGATCTCTCCGCCACGGGCGGTCTCGAGAGTTCGACCATCAAGCACCTGTTCGATTGGTCCAGCCGCTTCTGGTCGGTGGGTCCGTCGATCTCCGAGCTGGTTTACGATGGCGGACTGCGGCGCGCCACGGTGCACCAGTACATCGCCACGTACAACGCCAATGTGGCCGCGTACCGGCAGTCGGTTCTCAACGCGGTGCAGCAGGTCGAAGACAATCTCGCCGCGGTGCGCATCCTCGCCGACCAGATCAATCACCAGCGGGTCGCGGTCGACTCGGCGCAGATGTTCCTCAAGCTCGAGCAGGGCCGCTACGACACGGGCATCGATCCCTATATCGACGTGATTACCGCGCAGACCACGCTGCTTAGCGACCAGCAGCAGCTGGCCAATCTTCAGGTGCAGCAAATGACGGCGTCTGTGCAGTTGATCGAAGCGCTGGGCGGCGGATGGGACCGTTCGCAACTGCCGACGCCGGGACAGGTGACGGCGAAGCCGTCCGCGGCAGATACGGCGATGGATCATTGAGACCGCAACCACGTTCTCGACCGTTTTAGGGACTAGCGTGTCCAGAATTTCCTAGAACGGTATCAGCGGTCCTCCGAACCAGGCCGGCGACATCGTGCAGACCTCGGCCTTGAGGTAAAGTCCAATTGCGCCCCGGCCGACGGGAGAGGAATCCGCCCTGAGCGGACTGAATCCATCTGCACGGCGGTGTGCCGCCTGCCAAACCTGGAGGAAAACATGCTCATCCACGAAGTCCCGGGAACGGTTGTGGTCGAATACAACGATAAGGTCAAGGCCATGGTCGATACCTGGAGCAGTTACACAATTTCAGCGGAACAGTTTCGTGAGGCCATCCTGAAGAAGGGTGTTGCCAACGCCAAGCTCCATGGGGCCCGCGCCTGGGTCATGGACGCCTCGAAGGCCAAAGGTGCTTTTTCTTCCGACATTCAGAAGTTGATCGAGAGTGAAGTGTTCAAGGTCTTTGCAGGAATTGGGATCAAATACTTCATCACCGTCAAGTCTGGCTCGACCATTACCAACATGTCCATTGACCGGTACACAGCCCACGCCGGTCCTTCGGGGCTGAAAATGGTCGAGGTGCCGGACGCCGCGGCGGCCGTCGCGTGGCTGGAGAAGAACAAGTAACTCTGCGGGTGAACCTCCGGGTGGTCCACAAAAGGCCGGCCTGGAAGATAGTCCCGTCTCCTTAGATCGCTGGGTTGGCCCATCCTTTCGCCCGGTGTCGGCGAAAGGATGGGATCGCGGCCCCCTGCAGTTTCGCAGCGTGATTGCAGTCTGGAGCGCCAGGCCCTATTTCCCCGCGTGTCCGAAGCTGAGGGGAATGCCCATTTGGAACCAGAAGGCATTGCCGGACGGCTTGTTCTCGACCAGGGTGTCCCGCAGATATTTCACCGCCATCCCAACGTGCCGTCCCACGTGCATACGGACTTCGGGCCCTACGGTCAGGTCGCGGCCCCGGTTTCCATCGCCAACAATGGCCCCATTTTGGTGGTCGTCGGTCGTTTGTTGATACAGGTAACCATTCACGCCCAGCGCCACTCTCTTCGAGACTTCTCCCATCGCGTCATATTCCCACGTCAGCTCGTTGCCACCGTTGTAGTGTGTGGCCGTGTCATGGAAGTTGACAATGTACAGAGCCTTGGAGCTGAGTTCGAGCTTTTCGTGGAACGGCAGGTAAGTAAGCCCAGCGACCGGCGCGGTGGCGAAGTTGTGCTGGCCGACATTGAGAATGTCGCTGTTCGTGTAAGACCCCCCGGGCAGAAACACGTCGCCCTCATAATACCCATGCAGGGCGCCTTTGGCGTATCCGACTTGAAAGACCCCGATATCGATGTTCCCCAGTCCCTGCTTGCTGTAGCTTCCCGGAGCCACATGCAATTCCTCGTATAACTGGGGAATAGCGATGTTGGTGTTGAACCTGCCCCCCAGCACCGGCACGTTCCAGTCGTGCACAAGCTTCACGGCATTGGCCAGCACGCGCAGTTTGAACTCCCCAGCCGCGTTCTGTCCCTGCGAGTTCACCATCTCGTTGGCCTCGTAAAACGTCGTGAACTCGAACAGCATGGTTCCCTTTCCCGGCGGCGTCATGCCCGGCATTACCGTTTCGACACCCACCGGGTAAACGCTGGCGCCATGCTCCGTCGCCCAGCTCCGGGCGTTGAAGATGCATAAGGTAAGGAAGGCGAAGGTTAGCGAGGTTAGGAGATAGCGCATGAAACTCCGCTGGCAGAATAATGCAGAAATCTGCTTCATGATAGAAATACCTTTCCGAATAGTTTGTACAAAATCAGGACAAGGCAATAACTCGCGCCACGGGCCTGAATAGATGCGAAAAGTTAGCTTGTTAGTCAGATCGACGCGGGGAGGAGAAACTTGAGGGCGAATCGCGCGCTTTTCGTTTTTTGCGGCGCGCCGGGCTGAATTGAACTTACGCGCATGACGTGACCATCGGGGGTGTGCCCACGAGGGAGGCTCACGAGCCGTGCCGTGACCTGCGATTTCAGTGCGCGTTCAATATCGAAGCAGGGGAGATTGCATCAGCCTTCATTGCACTCACGGACTTGGAAGGGATATGGGAGCGGCAAGAAGGTACAAGGATTGGCGAGACGTCTTCGCCGCCCGTGCAATTGGGATCTTCGAAATTGGCGAGCCCAAAGCCGTGTTGATATCGGCCCGCCACCGGTCCATCCGCGGCCAAATGAGTCGCTCACCGAGCCGGGAATTCGAGCTCCTCAAATCGAACTTGGGCGTCGGCAACCCGTTCGGCGGATTTCCTACTTCGCCGGCTGTGGTGCTGCCGGTTTGGTCGCCGGCTTAGCCGCTTGTCCCTTGCGCGCCGGCATCTCGATCACTTGTTGCGCGGGGGTCTTGGCCGGAGTCGCGGCGGGTTCTGCGGGAGCGTTGGCCAGATGCTCCAGCACTGGGCCGTTCAGGGTCTTGGGAGTGCGCATGGCGCCGGCGTTGGAGAAACCGCCCGGTGCGGCGACATGCGGCGGCATGGCGATGACCTTGTTCGGCTGCACACGCGAGTAGACGCCCCATCCGCCGCCCACCACGACGAAGGCGATGGCCGCGGCGGCAGCGCTGCGCATCCACGCGCTGTCGCTTCTCAAAGCTGCCGGCCACTCCAGAATGCGCGCGGTGCGCGGCGCGGAGCGCAGGCGGGCGTGAACGCGATCCTGGATTCCCTCTGGAGCGGGAAGGTTGGCGATTAGGCGCAGCGTGGTGTCAAAATCCTGGGGATGGGAGCAGGGTACCGACTTGTTTCCAACGTTCTCGTTGGGTTTCATCGCAAACTCCTTAAATGGTTGAGCAGGCCGGCCATGAGATTTCGCGCGCGGAACAGCCGGGATCGTACGCTCGATTCCGTGATGCCGAGAACCGACGCAATTTCCACGCTGGACAGCTCCTCGAAGGCCGACAGCACCAGCACCTGCCGCTCCTTGGCGGGCAATTGGTCCACGCAGCGCAGCACATGCGTGTGATGCTGCGCGGCCATGGCGCGCTCGTCGGCGCTCAAGCCACCGGCGGGCAGCACGCGCGCCAGCTCGGAGACGTCGTCGGTCTCGGGCCGCGTTTTCGCGCGCCGCTTGCGGTCGAGCACGATATTCCACACGATGCGGATGAGCCAGACGCGCCGGTCGCGGACCTCGTCGAGGCGCTCGCGGTGGCGCAGCACGCGCAGGAAAGCTTCCTGCACGGCATCTTCGGCATCGGCGGCATTGCGCAGCACCGAAAAAGCCACGCGGTACAGCGTGGTGGCGTACTCCTCCACCAGGGCCGCAAGCGCTTGTTCCTCCGCGTGCTGGCGGGCATTGTCGTCCACAGCGCTCTTGGGAATCTCCATCCAACCTGAGAAGACTGCCTGGCCGCTGCTCATACGTCCACCAGACGCAGGCGGAGGCCAAAATGCTCATGCCGGGTACTTGCGGTTGGGAGGGTACGGCTTCAGCCCGTACGCTGTCTGGCCCAAAAACGCTCGGGCTTTAGCTCCTGAGAGAAAACTGACCCACCGCCTCGTTCCGCAGCGTACGCCGGCTGCACGCGACTTGCGTTTCCGCCCAAAACTCCGGCCGGTGCGCCGTCTGGTTCAGGCTTTCGCGGCTACTTGGCCGCAAGCTTTTGCGCGGCGATGGAGCCGGCCGCGCCGTCCTTGTCGGCGTCCCGCACCTTGGCCCAGGTCGCGCGCGCCTGGGCCTGCTTGCCGCTCGCCGCATACAGGTTGGCCAGGTCGAGCTGCGCCACGGTTGCCGGAACCGTATCCGATGGCTTGCCCGCGAGTGCGATGTAGATGTCGATCGCCTGGGCGTCGCGATTCGTGCGCTCATACAAGCCGGCCAGCGCCAGCTTGGCCAGGTTGGCGATGTTGCGGTTCCACGCGCCCGCGGCGATCTTCAGCTCCGCCTCGGCGGGGCCGTTCTGGCCCAAGTCTTCTTCGGTCACTCCGGCAAAGTAGTGCGCCTTGGTTCCCTGCGCCATCCAGCCGAATTGTTTTTCCACGGCGAGAAACTTCTCGTTGGCGGCCTTGGCGCGCGCGCTCGAGGTCGCGTAGGTGCCGGATTGCGCCGGCGCTCCGGCCTGCGCCAGGGGCGCGTTGTAGATGTCGAGAGCAGCGCCCAGCGCCGCGTTCGCCGCTTGTGAGCGAAACGTATAGAAAATGAGGGAGCCCACGCCCAGCACAACGATCGCGCCCAAAGTAACGCTCCAGCGAGCAGCGGAGGTGCGGTGTTCGCCCAGCCAGCTGGCGCTCGTGGCGGCGGCCTGCCGAAGCTTGTCCTGTTTGAGGGCGTGGCGGGTTTCAGTCTTCACGTGGTTTTTCTGGTCCTTCGCGGATTGACGTGCAGGCGGGTCCCAACAGCGGAATGCGCAGCGACTGCAACCCTATCAGTCTACCAGCGAGCGAAGAGCAGCGTCCACCGGCGACGGAACCGGGATTTGCCATGCTTCCTCAGCGCCCGGCCCAAGCGATCGTGCCACGGTGGTTCTGCCCGGCTGCTTCCAAGCCCTCCTCCGCGACTTCCGCGTTCGGCTCGCAGTCATCGGCCGGTTGGCGCAAGCGATCGTCGCCAAAAAGATCTCCCGCGCGAGAGCAAGCGGACGAAAATCGCGACGCAAAAATCAAAAGGGGCGATCTCCCTCTCGGGATTTCGCCCCCAGCTTGCCGTTTTGTGAAGGTCTGGTTCAGCTACCAGACCAAGACGTGCTTACCGGGAATACGCAGACCGGAACCTGCATGATGGTGCACATTCGCGCTCGGCTCGAGATTCTCTCGCTTTCCCGATATCGCATCAGTGATGTGAGTGTTTTCGCTGCCCTTCGCGAGTTTCGTTGCCGATTCTATTGAAAGCCATCGTCTACTCTCTCCTGCTTCTGGAAGATTGCTCTTCCGTTACTGCAGTAGAGCCGCGATATGGAGATGGGGTTGTCACCCCGCGTCCTCAATCGGTCGACGCGATGCCTTCGCGGCGAATCAAATTGACATGGCGGGTTGTCCCATCCTTTCCGGCAATCGCCCTGGCGATTGCCGGAAGGATGGGATCACCAGGATGCCTGCGTCTTCCGCTGCATCACTCCAGATACGACGCCACCACCGCCAGCGCCGCAACCGCCGCCGTCTCCGCGCGCAAGATGCGCGGCCCCAGCGACACCGCTCGCCATCCGTTCGCGTCGAAGAGCGCTTCTTCTTCCGGAGCCCATCCGCCTTCCGGCCCGATCGCGATCTCCAATACCGGCATCTCCGTCCGCGCTTCGGCGACGGCTTCCTCGATCGCGCTGCGCAGCGTTGTCGTCCGCTCCTGCTCGGCCAGCACGATACGCGTCGCCGTTGACGCCGCCCGCACCCGCTCGGCCAGCGCCACCGGCTCGTGGATCACCGGCACGTCCGAGCGCCGCGCCTGCTGCGAGGCCTCGTGCACGATGCGCCGCCACCGCTCCGCGCGTTTCCTCGCGGACGCAGCAAGATGTTTCTCCGTCCTTCGCGCAATCATCGGCGCGATACCGGCCACGCCCAGCTCGGTTGCCTTTTCGAGCGCCCATTCCATGCGATCGAATTTAAATACCGTCATCGCCAGCGTCACCGGCAATGCGGGATCGGCCTCGATCTCCGCGATCAGGTTGAAGCGAATCTCCGCCGGCGAAACCGCCGCAATCTCCGCGTGAAAGACGTGCCCGCCCGCGACCACATCGGCCCCGGTCCCGCGTTCGGCACGCAGCACGCGCGCCAAGTGCTCGGCTTGCGCGCCCGTCAGCGTTGCCGTGGCCTCGTCCCAGCGCTCGGCGATCCAGCGGCGGCGCGTCAAGCGTTTTCTCCAGTGTTCATTTGAGCTATTCTCTCTCACTCGCGCCGATGAAAAATGCCCAAACGCACCAAGGGGACGCTGGAAGCGTCCCCTTGGCGTGTTGCCTTTCGGTTGGATCAGCCGTTACTTCTTCTTCGCTGCCTTCTTGGCGGCCTTCTTCGCGGCTGGTTTCTTGGCTGCTTTCTTGGTTGCCATTTTGCCTATTCTCCCTTTTCGATGGGTTGCATCGATTCCTGCAATAAGAAATTGCAGTTGAAAAATGTATAGATTTATGTTTCGCAAGTGTCAAGCAAAAAACGATGAGGTGGTGGAAAAAAGAGCAACAATCGTTCCCGCTAAATTTCTTCGCGATGCGTATCGCGCTCGATCCCGCTCAGAAAATGTGTTGCGATTTCAAAATCGCGAGCGCCAATCCCGCGAAGAAGTCCTGCCAACAGTGCGCGAGGATCGCCGGCCGCAGACCTCCGCGAAAAATCACAAGCAGGCTGAACAGCGCGCCAAACACGGCGATCAGGAACATGGTGCGCGCGCCCTCGTATCCGTGCGCCGCGCCGAACATCAATGCCGAGAACACCACGCCCGCCGCCGCGCTCCCTTTCCCCCACGCCGCGAACTGCCGCTGAAAATATCCGCGGAAAACCGTCTCCTCGACAAACCCCGCGATCGCGCACAGCAGCGCCCACGCCGCCATCTCCTCTCCATTGGCCGGCGCGAGCTGCGTTAGCGTGCGCACGGTGCGCTCTTGCTCTGCGGTTGGAAGCCCATTCGCTCCGATCAGCGGGCGATGCGCGGCTTCAGCCGCGATCACCGACCACGCGATGGCCAGCGTGCCCAGCACCATCATCGAGCCCACCCAGAACACCGCCGCGATCCCGAAGTCGAGCGCAATCGATCGCGCATTCACCGGATTCGTTCCCAGCAGCGCGCGCAGCGGCGTTTTCTTCAATCGCAAGCCGAACCACACCCATGCCAGCATCGCCAGCTCCATCGCCGCCGTGATGCCGTACGTACCCAGCCGATGCACAGGGCCATGCGCGCCCTGCAATCGCGCCGCGCCGGTCGCCGACACGGCGATGATCCCCGCCATCAGCACCACCGTGTGCCACGCCGGCGCAATCGCTATCGAACTCCGCGGCGCATCCGCCGTCTCGCTCATCAAGTTCTCATCGGGTATTTGCAAATGGATGCCCTTCTACAACTATTGTTGTACGTTGCAAAGGTTGTTGGATGCGGCTCAATTCCGCTGGGTGCCCCAGGTCCGTGTTTTCGGACCTGGGATGGCGATGCCATCAAGGTTGATCCCGCCGGTGTTCCTTCAACACTCGATCACATTCAGCGCCAGCCCCGCCAGGCTCGTCTCCTTGTACCGCGACTGCATATCCAGCCCCGTCTGGTACATCGTGCGAATCACCTGGTCCAGCGACACCTTGTGTTCCTCCGTCTCGTTCATCGCAATCCGCGACGCGTGCACCGCCTTCACCGCGCCCATCGCGTTGCGCTCGATACACGGAATCTGCACCAGCCCTCCGATCGGATCGCAGGTCATGCCCAGGTTGTGCTCCATGGCAATCTCCGCCGCGTGCTCCACCTGCCCGTTCGATCCGCCCATCGCCGCCGTCAATCCGCCCGCGGCCATCGAGCACGCCACTCCCACCTCGCCCTGGCAACCCACCTCCGCGCCGCTGATCGAGGCATTCTCCTTGTACAGAATCCCGATCGCCGCCGACGCCAGAAAGTACCGCAGCATCCCTTCGTGATCCGCGCCCGGCACAAAGCGCTCGTAATAGCGCGCCACCGCCGGCACCACGCCCGCCGCGCCGTTCGTCGGCGCCGTCACTACGCGCCCACCCGCGGCGTTCTCTTCGTTCACCGCCATGGCATACACCGTCACCCAATCGAGCGACGCCAGCGGATCCCCAACCAATCCCGTCGCTTCCTTCGCGCGCAGCCGCTCTGCCAGCCCATGCGCGCGCCGCCGCACATTCAATCCGCCGGGCAGCGTGCCTTCGCTCACCATGCCCCGCTCCATGCACTCCTTCATCGTCTGCCAAATGCGCTCGATCCCCTCGCGCACCACCGCAACCGGCGCGCGCTCCCCGCCGCGCCCACCGTCGCGCCCATTGTCGCGTATGAGCGCGCACTCGTTCTCCAGCATCAATTGGCTGATCGTCAGTTCGTGCGCCCGCGCCGTCTCCATCAGCTCCGCCGCGCTGTGAAAAGGAAATGGAATCGCCGCTTGCCGCTCGCCTTCGTTCTTCTTTTCCGCCTCGGCGCCGTCCTCCACCACAAATCCGCCGCCAACGGAAAAATACGTCCGCTCTTCCACGGTCGCGCCCCGCGCATCCAGCGCCCTGAAGCGCACGCCGTTCGGATGCTCGATCCGCGCGCCCGGCGGAAACATCGTCCCCCGCTCGAACTTCACATCGCGCTCTTCTTCGCATCCGATCGCCTTCACGCCGCCTAGCTCGATCCTGCGCGCCTCGCGAATCGCCGCCACCGTCTTGGCAATCGCTTCCGGATCGATCGTCGCCGGCTCATGCCCGCTCAAGCCCAGCAGCAACGCGCGATCCGTCGCATGTCCCAACCCGGTCAACGCCAGCGACCCATACAGCTCCGCCTGCACTCGCTCCACGCGCGCCATCAGCCCGCGCTCCGCAAGGCCCCGCGCAAACATCGCCGCCGCCCGCATTGGCCCCATCGTGTGCGAACTCGACGGCCCCACCCCGATCTTGTACAGATCGAACAAACTCGTCGTCACGCCACCGATTGTAGCTCGCACACGCATCGCCCATCACTCATGAGAGATTCCAACGGCTTGGAATCAGCGGGTCTGAGCGGGAGGGTACGGGCTTCAGCCCGTACGTCTTGCGACCTCGCGCTTTGTAACAGGGCACGACTGGTAGTTCAGGGCTTCAGCCCTGACACCGCAAACGCCCCTGTTTTGAAAGGGCACGGCTTCACAGCTTGCTGAAGAAGTCCTGCGAGAGGAGTTTTGTAACAGGGCACGACTTCAGTCGTGCCGCACCGGCGCGTCCCCTTTTGTTTTTCTCTCGGGCTTCAGCCTCTGCGCTCTGCAACTTCGCGCTTGGTAACAGGGCACGACTGGTAGGTCAGGGCTCTAGCCCTGACACCGCAAACGCCCCTGTTTTGAAAGGGCACGGCTTCACAGCATGCTGAAAGAGTCCTGCGAGAGGAGTTTTGTAACAGGGCACGACTTCAGTCGTGCCGCACCGGCGCGTCCCCTTTTGTTTTTCTCTCGGGCTTCAGCCTCTGCATTCTGCAACTTTGCGCTTGGTAACAGGGCACGACTGGTAGGTCAGGGCTTCAGCCCCGACACCGCAAACGCCCCTGTTTTGAAAGGGCACGGCTTCATCGGGGCCCCCAGCGATCGGGGTCCCCAAGAAGCCGACTTTGCTTCTTGGGGTGGAGCGACAGGCCCATCGTCGCTGGGGTGATCTTTAGCCGTGCCGAAGGGAGGTCTTCCTTTTCTATTCTTCTCTCGGGCTTCAGCCTCTGCGCACTGCAACTTTGCGCTTGGTAACAGGGCACGACTTCAGTCGTGCCGCACCGGCGCGTCCCCTTTTGTTTTTCTCTCGGGCTTCAGCCTCTGCATTCTGCAACTTTGCGCTTGGTAACAGGGCACGACTGGTAGGTCAGGGCTTCAGCCC
>JASHTH010000580.1 GCA_030040655.1 Acidobacteriaceae bacterium
GTCGAGTTCCGGGGAAAGCTCTTCACCGTTGGCCTCGTAAGCCTGGAAAAGGGAGGCGGTTTCGGCGCTCTGGGTCGGCGAATCAAAGGCGCGGCCAGGCAGGTCGTGGATGTCGACTTTATCGCCGGGGACATTCCAATAAATCTGGTAGGTGGAGACGAAGTCGAGGCACCAGGTTTTGACCCAGCGTTGCCATCCGGGATCGACGTCTTCGCCCGGGTCGACCGCGTAGCGCGGCGCCAGCGGTTCGAAAACATGGAAGACGCGCCAATTCCGCCAAGTCCACCAGGCGAAGGGCGCGAGGGCAAGGAATACGCACACAATGGCCATGCGGGCGAGGTCTGCGTGCCGCAGGCCGATTGGGCTTTGCGATGGAATCTCTTCAGGGGCTAGAGCCCCGTGCTCTTGGGCGGCTTTGTCGTACGGGCTAAAGCCTGTACGCTCCGCAGGGCTTAAGCCCGCCCTCCGTAGGCTGGAGCCCGTACCCTTCAAGAGCATCGCCGGCGCCAGCGCCACGGCAACGAGCGCGCCGTCGGGCCGCAGCAGCGCGGCGTAGGTGACGGCCGAGGTGAACAGCAGGGCGCCCGCCCATGACGGTTTCTCATGGAATTGCTCGACCAGCCACAGCGCGCAGGCGATCAGGAACAAAGTCGGCGCCTCGGTGAGCGGGGCGCCGGCATAAATCGCCGTGAAAGGGCACAGTGCAGCCAACCAGAGCGTGGAATGCGCCGCTCCCGGCGAAGCGATGCGGCGGACAAAATCGGCAAGAAGCAAGCAGCCTGCCAGGTCGAGCGCGATCTGCAGCCAGCCGATGGCGTTAAAGTTGCCCATGCCGAAGACGGCGAAGCACAGCGCCATGCACAGTGGATAGCCGGGCAGGCGAATCAGCGTGGAGTGCAGCGCGCCGTTGCCGCCGGTGGTGGCGAACTGACCATGGCGGAGCAGGTTTGTGGCCAGATCGGCATAGACCTGCGGATCGCCCGAAGTCTGCGGAAAGGCCTTCATCATCCAGGCGCGCAGCGCGAGCCCGGCGGCAAGGGCCCCCGCGACAGAGATTGCGCCACGCCAGCCGGATAAGCGCGTTGGACGCCGCGCCGGATGGCCCTTCAATTGACTCGTTTGCGCAGGTTCCATACGATTCAAACTGTAGAACAAAGCAGGCTGTCGCGCGGCGCTTGGCCGCAATCAAAATACCGAATTATGCCGGACCGCCAGATTTTCTTCGATCCTCAACGCAAGCGCTGGAAGCGATTGCGCCGCATCTTCGACGCCGGCGCGGTGCTGCTCACGCTGGTGCTGGCGGCGTTCATCTTCAACCTGGTGCGGCGGCAGCCCTTGCCCGAACTGCTGTTGCCCTCCATGAAGCATAACTACAAGGCCCTGCCCGATCGCGCATTGCCGGCGCGCAACGCCAAGGCGCAGCGGCCGGCGCGGCGCAAAACCACGCGCAAGCCTTCCGAGATTCCCTTTAACACCGGTGAAGGATTGCGCGCCGCCTTTTATGTGCAGGACGATGCGGCGAGTTACGCCTCGTTCAAGGAGCATGTGCACCAGATCGACCTGCTCTTCCCGCAGTGGCTGCACGTGAATGCTCCGAAGCCCGCGCTGATGGCCATGAGCGGCGACAACATCCGCGAGTACCCGATCATCGACAGCAACGGAGCGGTGCACGATCCGGACGACATGGACCGCATCAAGCGCGTGATCCAGGGCGCCAAGGAAGATACGGAGATTTTTCCGCAACTGAACAACTACAACCCGCACACGCAGAACTGGGACTCATCGGTGGGCAGCCTGCTCGCCGATGCGGACAATCGCGCGACGCTGCGCCGGCAGATCGTCCGTTTTCTCACCGCGTATCCGGTGTACCGCGGCCTCTGTCTCGATTTCGAAAGCCTGGACGAGGATGCCGACGACGCGTACTTGACGTTTATCGAGGAGCTTTACGGCGATCTGCACGCACGCAATCTGCACCTCTATGTCGACGTAGCCGCGGCCACCGACGACGACGACCTGAAGCAGATCGCCGCCAACTCCGACGGCATTATCCTAATGAACTACGACGAGCATGAGGTGGAGAGCGACCCCGGCCCGGTGGCCAGCCAGACATGGTTTCTTGCCAACCTGCGCCGCGCGCTGAAGGATGTTCCGATCAAGAAGCTGATCTGCGGCGTGGGCAACTACGGCTACGATTGGGCGCTCACCATTCCCAATCCCAAGGACCGCAAGCATCGCAAGCCGCAAGTGGTCAACACCGACGAGCTTTCGGTGGCCGACGCGTGGCAGCGCGCCTCCGATGCCGATGCCGACCTCGATCTCGACTACGACTCGCTCAATCCGCACTACGAATACATCGACGAGGACGACAATCAGCGCCACGTCGTCTGGTTTCTCGATGCGGTGACACTGCTCGACGAGATGCGCGCGGCGCGCGAGCTGGGCTTGCAGACCTTTGCCCTGTGGCGGCTGGGATCGGAAGACCGCTCGTTGTGGAATATCTGGGACCGGCCGAGCAATCCCGAGTCGCTGCAGGAGCTCGGCTCGGTGCCGCCGGGCCACGACGTGGACACCGAGGGCGAAGGCGACATTCTGCGCGTGACCGGCCTGCCGCAGCCCGGCAAGCGCACGGTGGAGCAGGACACCGACGAGCCGGATCTGCGTAAGCGGCTGATCATCGACGAGCACATGGATGTGTATCCGCGCACCTACGTCGTGGAGCAGTACGGATACCATCCGAACGAAGTTGCGATTTCGTTTGATGACGGGCCAGACCCCAAGTGGACGCCGAAGATCCTCGACGTTCTGCAAGAGAAGCACGCCACGGCGACCTTTATGCTGATCGGCGAAGAGGCGCAGCAGGATATCGGGCTGCTGAAACGGCTTGTGCGCGAAGGCAACGAGATCGGTAACCACACCTATACGCATCCCGACATCAGCGAAATCTCGCAAAGGCAAACCGACTTCGAGGTGAACCTTACCGAGCGGCTGTTTGCCAGCAAGCTGGGCGTACAGCCGCTCTATTTCCGGCCGCCGTACGACATCGACGAAGAGCCCGACACCGACGACCAGGCCGCGCCCGTGGTGCGCCTGCAGCGCGAGGGCTACATCATCGTCGGCAACAAGATCGACACCGACGACTGGAACGAGCACCCTCGCAAATCGCCGGCCGAAATTACGCAGTCGGTACTGACTCAGTTGAACACCATGAAAACCAAGCCGCAGTTTCGTGGGTCGATCATCCTGATGCACGACGGCGGCGGCGATCGGTCGGTTACGGTGGCTGCGCTGCCGGTGCTCATCGATGCCTTGCGCGCGCACGGCTACACCATCGTGCCGGTCTCGGCGCTCATGGGCAAGACCACCGCGGAGGTGATGCCGCCGCTCAACTGGAAACAGAAACTGCGCGCCATCCCCGACTCGATCGCCTTCAGCGGTCTGGCGATCATCGGCAGCTTCATTGTGATGGTCTTCTTTGTTGGCGACATCCTAATGAGCGCGCGACTGGTCATCGTGGGCATCTTCGCCATCATCGACCGTCTGCGCAAGCCGCATCGCCAGGCTTCGCCGGGCTTCAATCCGCGCGTAGCCGTGCTCATTCCCGCCTACAACGAAGAGAAAGTCATTGTCCGCACGGTGCGCTCGGCGCTGCACTCGGACTACAAAAACCTGCGTGTGATCGTGATCGACGATGGCTCCAAGGACCGCACCGCTGACGTGGTGCGCGAGACGTATCGCGGCGAAATCGCCGCGGGGAACGTAGTTGTTCTTTCCAAGCCCAACGGCGGCAAAGCGGCCGCTCTCAACTGTGGGCTGGAGCAGGTGGACGAGGAGATTTATGTCGGCATCGATGCCGACACCGTGATCGCTCCGGATGCGGTCAGCAAGCTGATTCCGCACTTCGAGGATCCGGCGATTGGCGCCGTAGCCGGCAATGCCAAAGTCGGCAACCGCGTGAACCTTTGGACGCGCTGGCAGGCCCTGGAATACATCACCAGCCAGAACTTCGAGCGGCGCGCGCT
>JASHTH010000581.1 GCA_030040655.1 Acidobacteriaceae bacterium
AGTCCGGCACAAGATGATTCCCGAGGTTATCGCGTTCGTTAGTCGAGCACCATAGCTGACCGGTGATGGGATTGATCGCTTCTCCGACGCAATTACGAATGCCGGAAGCGTAGACCTCGATGAACTTCCCTTCCGGCGTGTATTCCAGCACATCGGCCCGGTGAAACTCTCGGAGATGCGTGTCGGGATCGTCCACATTCGACCCGGAGCCTACGGAAACCAACATATATTTGTCGTTATCCGTGAAAACGACGTCGCGGGTCCAATGCCCTCCGCCGGTCAATTGCGCATATCCGGGAATGTCGGGAACGACAGTCTCGGGAGCGCCTGTGGCGTGCAGATCGCCCGTGTGATAGCGAAATCGCTGAATGGTTGTCGCATTTCCAACGTAGACATACTCAGGATTTCTGGCCGGGTAAAAGGCAATTCCGAAGGGATGGTCAAGGCCTGTCGCGAACGTTTCGATGCGCACCGCTTTCCCCCTTGCATCGACGCCGCGAAGAATCAAAATGGCGCCCGCGCCCGAATCGGCGACCAAGATATCGCCATTCGGTGCGGTCGTCAGCAGGCGAGGCATCGTGAACGTCCCGCCGCTTAGTTGCATGTGCTCCTTATTGTCGGCGCGCTGCATGGGAGCAGCGTCTCCTCCGGCATAAAGAGTGACCTTGAAGCCCGGAGGCGCGATCGGCCACGCGTCCTTCGGCCGAGGTATTAAGTGAGGAGTGTTGTTGACCGCTTCCTCGGGATTCGGTTCCGGCAAGTCGGCGACCGTAATCTTATGACGGGCGCCAGGCTGCTGCTCATTCCAGTCGGCAAACACCGTCTGGTCGGCGGCTGCCTGTTGCGCCTGCGCTGAGGCGGAAATTGCAGAGGCGGCCAAAAGGATTGCTTGCAGAATTACCGTTGAAAGAGCTCTCATGTTGATCCTCCACTACGCTCGATTAATCGCGCAGACTTACATAGGCTGGGTGCACCGCGGACATTGCTTCGAAAGCGGCCTGCGACAACTCCAGCATGGCAGCGACGATATTCTCCTCAAGGTGCTCGACAGAAGCGGTTCCCGGGATCGGTACGATAACCCGTGAGCGCTTGAGGAGCCACGCCAGTGCGACCTGGATGGGAGTTGCGAAGAATTGATTCGCAACCTGGTGGAGCGCGTCGTGCGCGGCCCGTGCCTGGCCGATCGGGGCCCAGGGGAAGAATGCGATCCTGTTCTGCTCGCAGTAATCGACAATGAAGTCCGATTCGCGGTCGGCAAAGCTGTAGCGATTCTGCACCGAGACGATCGGCGCGATCCGGCGGGCGCGCTCGATGTGCTCGCGGGTCACGTTCGAGAGTCCGATGTGATGGATCTTGCCCTGCTCGCGCAATCGGGCCAGCGCTTCGACCGACGCTTCGAAGGAGACGACATTATCGGGCGCATGGAGCTGATAGATGTCGATGCGCTCCAGACGCAGTCTCTTGAGGCTGCCTTCGACCGCCTCGGCGAGATGTTTCGGACTGGCATTATGCGTCCACTGATCGGGTCCGGGGCGTTCCCATCCGCCCTTCGTGGCGATGACCAGATCGGCAGGGTATGGATAGAGAGCTTCCGCAATGAGCTTTTCCGAGGAGCCCGGTCCATAGGAATCGGCGGTGTCGATCAGGTTTACGCCGAGTTCGATCGCCTTGCGAAGAGTTGCGAGCGCGGCCTTTTTGTCCGCCGGCGGACCCCAGATTCCGGGCCCGGTGATGCGCATTGCGCCGTAACCCATCCGATTGACTGTAAGATCGCCGCCGATCGGAAATGTACCTGCAGCAGCGGCTGACAGGATCTCTGCTTGAATCATTTCTGCTCCTTTTCACTCGAAGAAACTGCGCGATGAGCACCTTTCGTCATCGCAGCTGCGTGGGAGTGTCGAATCCGGTTGAGACGGTATCGGTCGATCATGAGAACTCTGAAGTTCTCGAATTCCCGTGACCGCGCCGACCCGCCCTCGATTCAGTTCCCTGCGCTGGGCGCAGCATCTTCGAATTGAATCGAAATATTCTTCAGGTCGATTTCTTTCAGCACGGTGGTATTGCCGGCTGCAGTGTCCGTTTCAATCGCTTCCTGGTTGGTGGGATTCTTCACAAGCTTGGCCGAGGCAGTTACAACCGTCTTTCTACCTTCGTCGAAATTCACCGTTACATTTGGACCGCTGCCTTCCCACGTCAGCTTGTATTGGCCCGGTGCGAGTTGAGTGCCGGCAACTTCGACCGCCTGGTCCAGTTCGACATTGGCGGAGTTCTTCGGCCTGGCAAGTGCCAGGGAAGGGATCAGGAGCACGATTGCGGCAGCGAGTAAAGACTTCGATTTCATTTTTCCCATCCTTTGCGAGCAGGTTGCTCGGCCGTGGTAAATGCACCGCGATTGCCAAACGGCTATGCTCGGCTAAATCGATGTAGTTCATAGGCCTGCGATGGAACGGGAATGAGCTGTTCGTTCTCGAAAACCGGGAAATTTCCGAATCTTCGGGATCGATGCGGAATCGAAAAAACAGAAAGCGGACCGGAGAAGTCCCAGTCGGCTTAAATTCACCCACCTAGTCCTGATGGAGTGCGCCCGTGTCGAGCACCGATCCCCGTCTCCGAAATCGGGAGAGAAGGTTGATCCGCGGGTATGCAATCGCGGTGCTCTCCGTTTGTGCGGCGATATTGATTTCGCGCTGGCCGCTTGTCCATCTGGAATACGCACCTGTTTCGCTCTTTCTTTGCGCCGTGATGCTGAGCTCATGGTTTGGCGGCATAGTGCCGGGCCTTCTTTCTGTTTGCCTTTCGGCTTTTGGGTTCTACTTCGGCTTCCTGCCGCCTGTCGACTCGTTCGCGGCAAAGCCCGAGCAAATACCGAGATTCCTGGTCTTTATTGTTTCGGCCGTCTTTGTCGGCTCGCTGAGCGCCGCGCAGCGAAGAGCAACCGAATCGCTGCGGCAGACCCGTGACGATCTGCGCGAAATCGTCAACAAGCTCGAAGAGACGAACAAGTCGCTCATCACAAGCGAAGCTTATTTGGCCGGAGCGCAGACTCTCAGTCATACAGGCAGTTTCGGTTGGGATATTTCGACCGGCGAACAATTCTGGTCGGAAGAAACCTATCGGATCTTCGAGTATGACCAAGCGGCGAAACCCACCCTTCAGCTGGCGTTCGAACGGGTCCATCCTGAAGACCTCAATCGTGTAACGGAAATTACGGCCGGCGTTACTCAAGACGGAAGAGACGTCGATGTAGAACACCGACTCTTGATGCCCGACGGTAGGGTCAAGACGATCCGCGTTCTTGGCCATACTTCGCGGGAGCCGGATGGCAAGCCGATCTTTCTCGGAGCGATCACCGACATCTCGGTCATGAAGAACGCATTCGAAGAGATTCGAATTCTCAGAGACCGGCTTTACAAGGAGAACGTGGCGCTTCGCGAAGAAATCGACGTCACGCGAATGTTCGAAGAGATTGTCGGATCCTCTCCTGCGTTGCAAGCGGTGCTTGCCAAAGTGGCGAAGGTGGCGCCGGCCGACTCGACGGTTCTCATCACCGGAGAAACCGGCACCGGCAAGGAACTCATTGCGCGCGCCATTCATAAACGCTCGCAACGATCCGCCCGTGCTTTCGTAAGCGTCAACTGCGCTGCGATTCCTCGCGATCTCATTGCATCGGAGCTGTTCGGACATGAGAAGGGCGCCTTTACCGGCGCGACCCAGCGCAGATTGGGCCGCTTTGAATCGGCGGACGGCGGAACGATCTTTCTCGACGAAGTGGGAGAACTGCCCCTGGAAACCCAGATCTCCTTGTTGCGGGTCCTTCAGGAGCGCGAGTTTCAGCGCGTGGGCTCCAATGAATCGCTGCAAATTGACGTCCGCGTCGTTGCGGCGACAAATCGCGACCTGCACAAGGCGATCGCGGCCGGCACATTTCGCGAGGATCTGTTCTACCGGCTGAACGTGTTCCCCATTGAGGTCCCTGCGCTTCGACAGCGGAAGGAAGACATTCCTCTCCTGGTCGAGTACTTTGTCGATCGATACGCCAGCAAAGCGGGAAAGAAGATCACCGCAATCGACAAGAGAAGCCTCGAACTGCTTCAGTCGTACTCCTGGCCCGGCAATATTCGCGAATTGCAAAACGTAATTGAACGGTCGGTTATCGTCTGCGATGCCCAAAACCTTGTGATCGATGAGAGTTGGGTGGGCGGGGCGCCGCGCGCCCATACTTCGGCGCTTCAGCCCCTTGCGGAAAAGCTCGCCTCACAAGAGAAGGAATTGATCGAGGCCGCGCTCGCCGAGAGCCGCGGCAAGGTATCGGGGCCTTCCGGAGCCGCCGCCCGGCTCGGCATTCCCCAATCCACGCTGGATTCGAAGATCAAAAACCTCAAGATCGACAA
>JASHTH010000582.1 GCA_030040655.1 Acidobacteriaceae bacterium
ATGGTCAAAAATGATTACCGCAATGAGAGCTAGCCCGGCAATCGCCCATGAGACCGCATCGTCGCTCACTTTGGTGCGTTTCTTCGCCGCTCGCATGATCTGTGGACTTCAATTGCGCTTTATACTTCCGCTACTCGCAAACTGCAAGAGCAAATATGTCGGGAATCGCGGGTGGAAACGTGTACCCCGCCGACGTCGCCGGAGCATACACGCCGTCCCCGGCGTACGAAACCGTCAGTTGAATCGTCTTTGCCGTCGACAGCGCCACGTCCTTCAGCACCACACCCTGCATCCGCTCGCTTTCCAGCACATACAGCGCGCTCGACCCATACAGCACCGTGACAATCTCCGGCGTGCCTTCGGCGTCGAGATCGGCAATTACGCTGGCCGCCGGCTGCGAGTCGCTGGTCGTCGAGTAGCCCGGCAGCGGCAGAAACGTCCCGTCGCCGTTGCCTTGAAAGAGACTCAGGCTGTTCGAGCCGAGATTGGTCACCACGAGATCGGGAATTCCATCGAGGTTCAGGTCGCCGACCGTCGCCGAGATCGGCTCCGTGCCCGCCGCGTAGAGCTCGATCGGCAAAAACGTGCCGTCGCCGTTCCCAAGCAGCACTCCCACGGCATTGGCGCCGTAACAAGCCACCACCAGGTCGAGATTGCCGTCGCCGTCGAGGTCGGCAACAGCCACCGACTGCGGATTGGTCCCGTCACCCGTCGAGATGCTCGTATAGGCCTGAAACGTGCCGTCGCCGTTCCCCAGGCTGATGTCAACGGTATTCGACGATGTCGTAACGGCCAGGTCGAGATCGCCGTCGTCGTTGAAGTCGCCGGCCGCGATCCACGTCGGTCCCGGGCTGGAGCCCAGCAGCTTGTAGGGTTGAAAGCTGCCGTCGCCGTTGCCGAGCAGCACGCTCGCGCCCAAGGTGTTGTTCGCCGTCGCGATATCGAGCCGGCCGTCGTGATTGAAGTCGCCCACCGTGAGCGCGACGGGATGGTAGAGCGCCGATCCCGCCGTGGCGAAGATCCGTGGCGGCTGAAAGGTCCCGTCGCCGTTGCCCAGCAGAATGGCAACCGCGCCAAGATTGCCCAGCGCAACGGCCAGATCGAGCTTTCCGTCGGCATTGAAGTCGCCCACCGCGAGCGCCAGCGGCATGCTGCCCGTTCCGGTCGAGGCGAACTTCGCCGGTTGAAACGTCCCGTCACCTTTGCCCAGAAAAATGGCAACGACTCCCGTCGCCGAGTCCGGCGCGGCCAGGTCCGGGATGCCGTCGCCGTTGAAATCGCCGAAGACGAGATCGTTCGGCCCGCTTTTCGAGCCGGTGGTGATCAGCCCGAACGGCTGATAACCGCCCAGCGAGGATTCGGGCAGAGCGGCGCTGCCCAGCTTTGCCTTGTGGGTGGTATCGGTGAAGACGAGGCTTCCGGTTGGCGCGATGGGCGCGTGGCTCGTCAGCGTCGCGCCGAGTGCATAGGCGCCTCTGCTGCCGGTGGCGCTCGTCAGCATCGCCTTCGTTGTGTAATTCGAGTTTCCCTCAACCGTCAACGATTGCGGCGCCGACTCGCTGGCGGCGTACGGCGTTGTGCCTACGAATCTCGCCCGGATCGGGTAGCTGCCTGCCGGCAGCCTGAGCGTGGCAACGGCTTCGCCCTGGCCATTCAACTCCGCGGTCGCGAAAAGCCCGGAGCCCGTGCACGCATTCGATTCCGCGTTGCAGAAGTCCAGAGTGCCCGGCGTCATGGCGCTCTTGCCGGAGGTGACCTTGGCCGTGAGCGTCACCGCGGTTCCGGCCGGAACGATGGCGGCCGAGAGTACGAGCGAAGTCGTCGTCGCGCTGCCGGATGAAGGCGGTAGATTCCGCGGAAAGTGCCGAACAGGAACCGGCCCGGGGATGGGACGATGCGGCAGAGGCGAGTCTTCGGAGGGTGCACTCGAAGGAACCGGCGCTGGTGCTTGCGCAAATGCCAAACAGCAAAGCCAAGACAGGAGATATGCGACCGCTAGGAATCCTGGCTTGAAGCGGCGCATTCCTTCGATCCACCCCTGCCGCATACTAGGGCGGGTTACGCGGGAACTTTAGCTAAACTCGATAAGTTCGCAGGCTTGACATGCCGATTCGGGAGTCGAATCGAGCTCTTCCCAAAACGAGGCAGTGCCTGGAACGCCGCGACACGCCGGAAAGAGTCCTGATCCGCCGTTCAGCTCGAGTGCGAAAGCCGCGAAATCTGCAACTGCCAGCGTTGCGAGAGGCGCAGGCACCTCCGAATGACGTACGTGGTCAACAGCAGCGTCAGGCTTCCAAAGGTGAGCGCAAACGGGATGTACCACATGCCCAGCACTTCATGAGCCGGCGGGCCGGGAGGGGGAAACAGGGTTCCGAACGAAGCGAGCACTCCGTTCCTAATCCAAAGGCCGGTGTTGACCGGGAAGACGGGTTTCATCAGGGCCGTAAGCACGAATCCGCCGCCGATGCCGTAGCCGAAGATCCCGCAGAAGAAGACCATCACGCCCGAGACTCCCTTTGTGGCCAGCCGTAGCGCGGCGTTCAGCAGCACCAGCGGCGAAATGCTGCGGCTGGCGCGGCGGATCAACAGGCCGTCGCGGTACTGGCCGGCGAGCGCCTCGGCCGGTCCCAGCCGCGCGAGCACGTCGGCCACGCTCGCTCCTTCTTGCTCGGCCGAGTCGCGGATATGCGCTGAAATCTCGCGCACAATCTCTTCCCGTTCGCCCAGCGTCATCGGCCCTAGGTGGGCCCGAAGCGACCCCAGATACTCATCGATCTGCGATGCCACCATCATTGCAGCATCTCCTTTCCTTCCAGCACCGGTTCCAGCAGCCGGCTCAACCCGCCGGCAAACGAGGACCACGCCTCGGCCATCTGCCGCAGGCGGTCG